>NZ_JBITBT010000049.1:0-68141 GCF_044452505.1 Amycolatopsis sp. NPDC051903
TCTGGATCACCTTGTCAAGGCTGGAAAGCGTGCCTTGACAAGGTGATCCAGACCGCGTGGGGGCTTCGGATCGAGGTGCAGGGCGGAGTCTGGGTGCAAGTCTTGTTGGGCGTGTCCGTGGCGGTTTCGTAGTGGCGGGCCGTCGCGGGTTTGAGGGTGCGGGGCGGAGTCTGGGTGCAGGGTCCCGTGGTCGTTGCCGTGGCGGTTTCGTCGTGGGCTTCGAAAACGGGCTGGGGTCAGCCGGTTTTCGAGGCGATCCAGGGGGCGTAGGCGACGACGGACGTGTAGATGGAGGGTGCTGTGGCGCAGGTGGGTGAGGCGTTGCCGGGGCGGCTGGTCAGGCCGATGAGGGTCCAGCGGTCGCCGTCGCGGGTGAGTTCGGGGGAGCCGGAGTCGCCGTAGCAGGAGCCGGCTGTGCCGTGGGGGTTGTCGGTGCAGAGTTCGGCGGTGCCGTCGAAGTTGGTGGTGCAGCGGGAGCCCTCGACGAGTTGCGTGTCGAGTTGCTGCAAGGACTTCGACGGGTCGCCGCAGCCGGGAGTGGGGCAGGTTTGGCCCCAGCCCAGGACGCGGGTGGCGGTGCCGGGCGCGGCGGCGCCGCCGAGGGCGATGGGGGCTTCCTTGGCGGGGGCGGACAAGCGAACCAGCGCGAGGTCGCCCGTTTGCGTCGAGGAGTTGAAGTGCGGGTTGAGCACGATCTCCGCGGGCTGGGCCGTCTCGCCGCCCGAGTCGCTTTCGTTGGTGCCCAAGCGGAACGCGAGCGTCGCGGGGTCCTTTCCGGACACGCAGTGCGCGGCGGTGGCGACCCAGGTCGGCGAGATCAGCGCACCCGCGCAGAAGAGCTCACCCGACGCGGTGTGCAGGGACACCGCGAACGGGTACGGCTCGTCCGCGTCGGCGCCGCCGACGATCGCGGGCCCGGCGGTCGCGATTCCGGTGGCGAGCGCTGCGGTGGCGAAGATCGTCAGCAGCAACGCGAGCAACCGCTTGGGCACCGGATGACTCCTCGGGTCAGGGCAGGGGCGGGACGGTGTCGTCGTCCTCGCGCAGTTCGAAGTTGCCGTCGAAGTTCACGGACGAGTACGCCCGCAGCTTCTCCAGCCGGTGGTAGCCGTCGATCATTCTGACGGTCCCGGACTTGGAGCGCATCACGATCGACTGCGTGGTGGCGCCGCCGGCGCGGTAGTGCACGCCGCGCAGCAGGTCGCCGTCGGTGACACCGGTGGCGCAGAAGAACACGTTGTCACCGCGGACGAGGTCGTCGTTGGTGAGCACGCGGTCCAGGTCGTGGCCCGCGGCCAGCGCCTTCTCGCGCTCGGTCTCGTCCTTCGGCCACAGCCGGCCCTGCAGCTCACCGCCGAGGCACTTCATCGCGCACGCGGCGATGATGCCCTCGGGCGTGCCGCCGATGCCGAGCAACATGTCGACACCGGTCGACGGGCGCGCCGCCGCGATGGCGCCCGCCACGTCGCCGTCGGAGATGAACCGGATGCGGGCACCCGCCTCCCGGACCTCCTTGACCAGCTGCTCGTGGCGCGGCCGGTCGAGGATGCACACCGTCACGTCGCCCACGCTGGAGTTCTTCGCCCTCGCCACGCGCCGGATGTTCTCGTCGATCGGCGCGGCCAGGTCCACCTTGCCAGCGGCGTCGGGGCCGACGGCGAGCTTCTCCATGTAGAACACGGCTGACGGGTCGAACATCGCCCCGCGCTCGGCCACCGCCAGCACGGCCAGCGCGTTGGGCATGCCCTTGGCCATCAGGGTGGTGCCGTCGACGGGGTCGACCGCGACGTCGCAGTCGGGGCCGTCGCCGTTGCCCACCTCTTCGCCGTTGAACAGCATCGGGGCTTCGTCCTTCTCACCCTCGCCGATCACGACGACCCCGCGCATCGAGACGGTCGAGACGAGCTGGCGCATGGCGTCGACGGCCGCGCCGTCGCCCCCGATCTTGTCGCCGCGCCCGACCCAGCGGCCGGCGGCCATCGCCGCGGCTTCGGTCACGCGGACCAATTCCATGGCGAGGTTGCGGTCGGGTGCTTCGCGTCGTGGGTCACTGACGGTGCTCATGCGGGCCTCCCGGATCGCTGAACTCGGCGGGAGAACAGTCTCTCAGATGACGGCGTCACCTGACCGATTCAGTTGCGCATGGTGCACATCACTGTGCGTCGTCGTCGTTCTCCACGGATGCCAGGGCGGCCTCGATCCGCTCGCGCGCACCTTCGAGGTGGCGCTCGCAGACCTTCGCGAGCTCCTCGCCCTTCTCCCACAGCGCGAGCGACTGCTCGAGGGACAAGCCACCCGCCTCGAGCTCCTTGACCACCTCGACCAGCCGGTCGCGGGCCTGCTCGTAACCGAGTCCGGCGGTTTCGCTGCCTGCTTCGCTCACGCTCGACGCTCTCCGACCTTCCGATGCACAGGGCTGTCCGCGCACACTACCGCGCCGGGCGCTCCCGGCCCGGTCACGGCTGGTGATCGACTCGGTGGTGCCTGCCCGCTCGCGGCGGCGGGACCACGGCCCGGTCCTGGTGCGCGTCCGGCACCTGGCTCCGCGCTTGTTCCCGGCACACGAGTGCGCTGGCCATCGCGTTGTCGTAGCCCACGAACGCGAGGGCGAACTCCTGCCCATCACCGTCCGCGATCGCGTCTTCGAGGTTCTCCTGTGCGCTGGCGACCCGGCGGCGGTGGCCGGCGCCCTCGGCGAACCACCAGCGCGCGCCGACGTGCAGCGACGTCGCTTCCGACAGCCGCCGCAGCTGCGGGCTCAGGTCGCGGCGGGCGGCGGTGCCGCAGCCGGCGAGCAGGGCCGTCCAGCATTCGGCGGCGGCGCGGTCGGTGGCCAGGGCCTGGTGCACCAGGGGACCGGCGTCGAGCCGGGCGGCAGCGTCCACGGTGAGCGGGAGGAACGCCGGTGCCCGGTGTGTCACGGCCCGCCTCCTTCCGTTTCTCGCGTCTCGGTGACGGCGTGGACCGCTCCGTCGGCGACCCGAACGCGCAGGCGCGCGCCGTCCTCGATCTGGGAGACGGAGCGAAGCACCTGGAGGTTGCCTGCGTCGTCCGTGAACTGCACGACGGCGTAGCCGCGGGCCATCGTCGCGGCCGGGCCGAGCGCCGTCAGCCGGCCCCGCGCGTTCGCGATCTCGGCCTGGTCCCTCGCCAGCAGGCCGAGCATGGCGCGGCGGCCGCGTTCGCGGTGCACCTCGACGTCGTCGGAGCGGCGCTGGATCGGGCCGAGCGGGTCGGCCAGCGACGGGCGGCTGCGCAGCTGGGTGAGCAGCCGCGTTTCGCGGTCGACCCAGCCGTGCAGCGCGCGGCGGCCGCGATCGCGCATCTGGCGCACGCGGGAGGTCTCCTCGCGCACGTCGGGCACGATGCGCTTGCTCGCGTCCGTCGGCGTTGAGCAGCGCAGGTCGGCGACGTGGTCGAGCAGCGGCGTGTCCGGTTCGTGCCCGATCGCGCTGACCACGGGGGTCCCCGCGCCCGCGACGGCCCGGCACAGGGCCTCGTCGGAGAACGGCAGCAGGTCCTCGACGCTGCCGCCGCCGCGGGCGATCACGATCACGTCGACCTCCGGGTCTTTGTCCAGTGTGGACAGTGCGCGGAGGATCTGCGGCACGGCCTGCGGGCCCTGCACGGCGGTGTTGACGACCTTGAACAGCACGTGCGGCCAGCGGGCCTGCGCGTTGACGAGCACGTCGCGTTCCGCCGCCGACGCGCGGCCCGTGATGAGGCCGATTCCCTTGGGGAGGAACGGAATCGGGCGTTTGCGTTCAGGGGAGAACAGGCCTTCGGCGGCCAGCAGCTTGCGCAGCCGTTCGATGCGCGCGAGCAGCTCGCCGATGCCGACGGCGCGGATCTCGTCGGCGCGCAGGCTGAGCGTGCCGCGGCCGAAGAAGAACGACGGCTTCGCGTGCACGATCACGCGGTCGCCTTCGCGCAGCGGCGTGCCGAGCTCGCGCACGAGCCACATCGGGGCCGTCACGGACATCGACACGTCGGCCGACGGGTCGCGCAGCGTCAGGAACGCCGTCTGCGTGCCGGGGCGCGCGTTGATCTGCGTGACCTGGCCTTCGACCCACACGGCGCCGAGGCGGTGGATCCAGTCGCCGATCTTGCGCGCGACGGTGCGGACGGGCCAGGGGTGTTCGGCGGTGGTGCTGGGGGTGCCGGATTCGCTGCTCACTGGCCTTCCGCGTCGTCGCCCGGCTGCCCGGCCTCTTCTTCCGCCTTGCGCGCGTTGCCGATCCGGCGCGCGAGCATGCCGACGAACGACGCGCGGTCGGCGTTGGCCTTCTCGTACTCGAGCAGCTCCTCGAGCTGCGGCACGGTCAGCCGGCGCAGGCGGGCGCGCAGCTGCGGCAGGGTGAGCTCGTCGTAGTTGGCCAGGCTCGCGGGGCCGGCACCGGCGCTGTCGTTCTCGCCGTCGGCGTGGTCCTCGGCGAGCGCGCGCTCCTCCTGAGACCAGGGGTCGTCGATCTCCGCGGGTTCTTCGGCGTCCGGGGAGTCCGTGAGCGGCGGCAGGTTCGGCCGGTGGCCGTTGGCCTGGGGCTCGGGCAGGTCGTCCACCGGCACCAGCGTCGGGCGCGGGAGCGGCAGGTCGGGCTCCACGTCCTCGTCGAACGTCGCCCAGCTCGGGGTGTCCTCGACCGGGCGCAGGGCGGAGAGGGCGCCGTCGCCCTTGATGGCCAGCTCGGTGACCTGCTGCTGCACCCGCATCGAGAGCTGGAGCACCTGGCTGACGACGGTCACGGGCAGTCCCGTGAGCTGCTTCGGGAGCTCACGAACCCGCTCGGCGGTGGTGACGGCGAGGCCCGCGGCGACCCGGAGGGGGAGCGGGAGTGGCTTCATGCCGTCTAGCGTGCCGCATGTGGGCCATCCTGCCCAACCGAACGGGTGGGTTGGCGTACCGGACGTGACCCCCGGCACAGCCCGGACGGCCGCCGAGGTCATCCGAAAGAGGACTTCGAAGCGGGTCCGGGACAGCCCGTACCCTGGAGGCATGACTTCTGCGAGTCCCGGAACCGACCCCGCCGGTACCCCGACGATCCCCCGGTCCGGCGCAGCCAAACGCGTGCTGCTCGCGAAGCCGCGCGGCTACTGCGCCGGCGTGGACCGCGCGGTGATCGCCGTCGAGAAGGCGCTGGAGCTGTACGGCGCGCCGGTGTACGTGCGCAAGGAGATCGTGCACAACCGGCACGTGGTGGAGACCCTGCGCGAGCGCGGCGCGATCTTCGTGGACGAGACGTCGGAGGTGCCCGAGGGCGCGCTCGTCGTCTTCTCGGCCCATGGCGTGTCCCCGGCGGTCCACACCGAGGCGGCGGACCGCAACCTCCGCACGATCGACGCGACGTGCCCGCTCGTGACGAAGGTGCACAAAGAGGTCAACCGCTTCGCCAAGGACGATTACGACATCCTGCTCATCGGCCACGAAGGCCACGAGGAGGTCGAAGGCACGTCCGGCGAGGCGCCCGACAAGGTGCAGCTCGTGGACAAGGCCGAGGACGTCGACAAGGTCGAGGTGCGCGACCCGTCGAAGGTGATCTGGCTTTCGCAGACCACCCTGTCGGTCGACGAGACGATGGAACGCGTCGACCAGCTGCGCGAACGCTTCCCCGGCCTGGCCGACCCGCCCAGCGACGACATCTGCTACGCCACCACCAACCGTCAGGTGGCCGTGAAGGCCATGGCCCCCGAGTGCGACCTCGTCCTGGTGGTCGGCTCGAAGAACTCGTCGAACTCGAAGCGCCTCGTGGAGGTAGCCCTGAAGGCCGGCGCCCGCGACTCGCACCTGGTCGACTTCGCGTCGGAGGTCGACGAGGCGTGGCTGTCCGGCGTGTCGACGGTGGGGGTGACCTCGGGTGCCTCCGTGCCGGACGTCCTGGTGATGGACCTGCTGTCCTGGCTCGCCGACCGCGGCTACGGCCAGGTCGACGAAGTGACGACGGCGAACGAGAAGATCGCTTTCGCGCTGCCGAAGGAACTCCGGAAGGCCACGAAGCCGGAGTCCTGACCCCACGCGTGTCCCGCGGCGGTCGCTGTTGTCCGGCGGCCGCCGCGGTTTTTTGTGTCCGGGTGGCGAGCCCGTCTGGCCGAACGCTGCGCGGCTGGGTCCGCTGGCCAGCCGCGCGCTGCGCTCGACGGATGGGGTATTGCCCTGGTCAGGCTGCCTGATCGGCGAGCGTTCCGCACCGCCTGATCGCCGGTGCGGCGTCGCCGGCCGGCATGGGTGACTGCGGGGTTCTGGTGCCACGTCGGGGAGTTGAGCTCGCGGCGCCTTCGCCAGCGGATGGTCGGTAGCGCTGTTGGCCGCGTGCTGCGCGTTCCGTTGCCCCTGGTTCGCGCGCGGCAGTTCGTTGACTGGAGCTTTGGCTTCCTGGCCGCGCGGGTTCCTGTCGTCGCCTCGTGCCTTCCCGGCTGCTCGGGCGTGGGCGGGTGGAGGTGGCGAAGGCCGCCGATCCGGGTGGGATCGGCGGCCTTCGTGGTGTCCGGGATCAGCCTTCGTCGTCCCAGGGACGGGGGCGGCGGGGTGGCTCGCGGCGCGGCGGCCGCGGGCGGCCGGGCGGTGGTTCGTCGCCGCGGGGGCGGCGGCGGGGTGGGGGCGCGGGGGCGCGGGGGTGGGCGCCGCGCCGGGGGGGGCCGGGCCCCCCGGGGGGCGGGGGGCGGCGCGCGGGGGGGGGGGGGGGGGGGGGGGGGGGGGGGGGGGGGCGGGGGGGGGGGGGGGGGCGGGGGGGGGGGGGGGGGGGGGGGGGGGGCGGGCCCGGGGGGTGCCGCCGCGCCCCCGGGGGTCGCCGTCCACCGGGGGGCGAGGGCGGCGGCCGTCGGGCGGGGGTTTGCGGGTGCCGCGTGGGTCGGCGAGGTCGCGGCGGGGGCGGCCGCCGGGGTCCGCGGGCGGGCGCGGGCGCCGCGGCGGCGGGGGGTCGAGGTCCCGGTCGCGGGGCGGGCGGCGGCCACCGGCGGGCGGCGGCGCCTGGCCCGGCCGGCCCGAACCCGGCGGGCGGGTGCGCGGGCGCGCGGGCGGTTCGTCGCCGTCTTCGCGGGGGCGCTTGCCGTCCTTGAGCTTCACGGCGGCGTTGGGGTCGCGTTCGCGGAAGATGCGGACGAAGCCGAACAGGAGCGTGACGCCGGTGGTGACCGCCATCGTCGGGAAGCCGTTGATCAGCGGTGTGCCGATGTTCAGCAGCTTCGACAGGGTGTCGCTGCCGGAGCCGGAGCCGCCGGTCACGAGGACCACGCCGGGCACCGTGACGGCCAGCACCAGCGGCGGCTGGACCATCGGCCCGAACAGTGCGCGTCTCTGCACCGCGCCGACCGCGATCACGGCCCCGAGGAAGTAGCCCGCCTTGAAGACGAAATCGAGGCTGCCCTTGGTCTTCTCGTCGATGATGGCGCCGAGCACGGCCAGGCCGAAGCCCACGAGCACGGCCGCCCACCAGGGCAGGCCGCGCCTTTCGCCGACGACGAGACGCTCGTCCCAGGGCACGGTGGCGTCTTCGGCATCAGGATCGCTCTGGCGATCGCGTATCGCGGTCACGAGGCAACACCGTAGCCCGTACTTGTCACGATCTTGCCGCCACTGCCGAAGACTGCCTTGACCTGCCACCCGGCAGCGTGACGCGGGTGGCTGCCGGGCGGAACACGGGCCGTCTCGCGGACGGCCCGGGCCCGGCCGGTGGGCCGCGAGTGGTCTGGTCACCTGACCTGCGAATACGGACCAGTGGTCTGGTCCGAGCACCCGGCCTTTGCCCGGCGGACGGCTGCGCGATCGGCAGTCAGGCGAGCCTCGCAGGCATGAATCCGGAACGTTCCCGCTCCCCGGAAGCCCTGCTGAACCTCACTCCGACCTCACCAAACCTCGGGCCTCACGGGTGCCCCAACCGCCTCACCAGTACCCCTGGCCGCACGCGCCGTGATGGTCCATACGTAGCGGCTCCCGCCGCGCTCGTGCCGTCCTGGCTGAGCGGGCCACGCCGCCGGGTGCCGACCCGGTTCGGCCGGCGAGGTTGCGCTGCTCGGCTGGGTGAAAAGAATCGGTAGGAACTCGGCGAGCGAGTAGGGCCGGTCCTGCCGAGCTGTGCCGAGGTCAGAGCATCGTGCCGCCGGTTGGCGACTGTTCACGTCGGTGCGGCCTGGCGGGTGGTGCCGGTTGGCGACTGTTCACGTCGGTGCGGCCTGGCGGATGGCGCCGGTTGCCCACCGCCCACGCCGGAGTCACGAGGGCCGAGACCCGTCGGCTGGATCGTCCGAGGCCCGGGCTTTGCGCCGGTCCCTCCAACCGGCTCGACCGCCCCGCACAGCGGGCCCCGTAGCCCGGCCCGATCACCCGGGCCTGGTGACGCGGACCGCGCCCATCCGAACCGGCCGTCGAGATCACCCGGCCCGACGGCGCCCGGCCATCAACTCCCGGCAAGCGACCGACCCCACCCAGGCCCCGCTCAGCCTGCTGCCACTTCGTCCCCCCTCCGCACCTCCGGCACGGCCGCCGGGCTGCCCGACGCGTCGGTCAGCGGCGCGACCGTCGCGCGGAAGTTCTCCATGGCTTCCAGCTCACGCCGCCGCGCGGAGACGAAACGCTGCAGGTGCGTGCTCGACAGGTTCAGCGCCTCCACGGCGTTCCCGGCCGCGCGGTGGGCTGCCGCGGCGCCCGCGCGGACCTGTTCCACGTCCTCCACCAAAGCCCGGTCGCTCGCGGCGAACAGCGCGGCCGACGCCAGGACGCCGAAGCCCGTGGGACCGCAGAGGAAGACGCGGCGGTCGATGAGCCAGCGCAGCAGCTCGGGGTCCGTGTCGAGGGCCGCGACGACCGCGGCGTCGGACGGGACGAACATGATGGTGCCGTAGATCGCGTCCGCCCAGCGCTGATAACCCTTGCCGGCCAGCTCAGCGGCGCGGGAGCGGATCTGGCGGACGTGGGCGCGCAGCGCGTCGAGCCGTTCCTCCGGGTCGTCGGTCTCCACGGATTCGGCCCAGATCGCCATCGAAGCCTTCGCGTCGACGGGCACGGTGCGGCCGCCGCCGACGCGCAGCACCATGTCCGGCTTCACACTGCCGCCGCCGGCCAGGTCGGTCTGCAGCGTGAAGTGCAGCTCCTCGCGCAAACCCAGCGCGCGGGCGGTCTCGACGAGCACCTGCTCACCGAGCTCACCGCGGCCGCTGATCGACGCGAACGCCACCTCGTACCGCCGCAGCGCCAGCTGCTGCTGGTCGTTCTTCGCGCGCTCGGCCGCCACGAGCCGCGCCGCCGCGTCGGCGCGGCGCATGCCGTCGCTGTAGAGCCGCCACAGCAGCGCCACCGCCACGCACAGGAGCAGCGCGAGGACGACAGCCGCCGTGGTGATCACCGTCTCCACCCGGTCCTCCTTCCGAAGTCCGCAGTCCAGTCCAGTCCAGCCCACAGTCCGGACCAGCAGGTGGCCATCATGGCGGACCCCACCGACAAAAACCGGCCGGGCCGGTCGCGCTGCGTAGCTGACCAGCACGTTCACCGGTTCGGCGGTCGGCGTGTCCGCCAGCGCCTCGATCGGCTTCGTACACACGTTCGAGTGGCGCTCCGGCGAGCCTCCGCGATTTCGTCGTGATCGCCTTTTAACGTGGTCGCCGTGAGAATCCTCCACACCTCCGACTGGCACGTCGGGCGCACGTTCCACGGCGCCGATCTGCTCGCCGAGCAGGAGGCCGTCCTCACCCGCGTCGCCGAACTCGTCACCGCCGAGTCCGTCGACGTCGTGGTGGTGGCGGGCGATATCTACGACCGCGCGGTCCCCTCGGCCGAAGCGGTCCGCGTCGCGACCAAGGCCATGAGCCGCATCCGCGAGGCCGGCGCGCAGCTCGTGATCACGCCCGGCAACCACGACTCCGCTGCCCGGCTGGGCGCGTTCGCGGACTTCGCGGCCGCGGGTGGTCTGCACCTGCGCGCGACCGTCGCGGGCATCGCCGAACCCGTGCTGCTGCACGACGACCACGGCGAGGTCGCGTTCTACGGCATCCCGTACCTCGAACCCGAGCCGTCCCGCCACGCGCTGGGCGTGCCCGAAGCGCGCGGGCACACCGGCGTCCTCACCGAAGCGATGCGCCGCGTCCGCGAAGACTTGGCCGCACGCACGGACACGCGGTCCGTGGTGCTGGCCCACGCGTTCGTCACCGGTGGCTCGGCCAGCGATTCCGAACGCACCATCGCGGTCGGAGGTGTCGAACAGGTCCCGGGCGACGTCTTCGACGGGGTGGACTACGTCGCGCTCGGCCACTTGCACGGCCCGCAGACCCTCGCCGAGCACCTGCGCTACTCCGGCAGTCCGCTGGCCTACTCGTTTTCCGAGGCGCGCCAACGGAAATCGGTTTGGCTGGTCGACCTCGACGCGCGGGGGCTGGCCGAGGTCCGCCGCCACGAGCTGCCCGTGCCCCGGCCGCTGGCGACACTGCGCGGCGAACTTCAAGACCTCCTCACCGTGCCGGAGCACGACGAGTGGCGCGACCACTTCCTGTCCGTCACGGTCACCGACCGCGTGCGGCCCGTCGACGCCATGCGCCGCCTGCGCGAACGTTTCCCGTACGCCGTGCACCTCGACTGGGAACCCGAAGGCGGCCACGCGGGCGCGGAGCTGAGGTACGCCGAAGCCGTGCGCGGCCGCACCGACATCGAGATCGCCCGCGGCTTCCTCGACGACTGCCGCGGCGCGCCACCCAGCGAAAGCGAGGAACGGCTGGTGTTCCTCGCGCTCGAAGCGGCCAACCGGGCGGCGGTGGCGAAACTGTGAGGCTGCACCTGCTGGAGGTCGAGGCGTTCGGTCCGTACGCGGGCCGCGAAGTGGTCGATTTCGACGCACTCGGCGCTGACGGCCTCTTCCTCCTGCACGGCGACACCGGCGCGGGCAAGACCACGCTGCTCGACGCGATCGCGTTCGCGCTGTTCGGCGTGGTCCCCGGCGCGCGCGGCGACGTCAAGCGGTTGCGCTGCGACGTTGCCCAGCCCGATCAGCTCACCGAGGTCGTGCTGGAGCTGACCGTGCAGGGCCAGCGGCTGCGCATCGTGCGCAGCCCCGAGTACCAGCGCCCCAAGAAACGGGGCGACGGCTTCACCACGCAGCAGGCCAAGGTGTCGCTGACCTGGGTCGGTGAGCCCCCGGCCGGCCTGCCGCCCGACGGGATCATCCGGATCGACGAGGTCGCGCGCACCGTCGAACGGCTGCTGGGCATGACCGCGCCGCAGTTCTTCCAGGTCGTGCTGCTGCCGCAGGGCGAGTTCGCGAAGTTCCTGCGCTCCGACACCACCGAGCGCGAGAAACTGCTCGAACGGCTCTTCGGCACCGAGCGGTTCTCCGACGTCGAGCGCTGGTTCGCCGACCTGCGCGCCGAACGTGGGCGGACGCTGGAAAAGCGGCAGCAGGAGCTGCGGGAGCTCGTGGCGCGCTACGCTCAGGAAGCGCAGCAGGAGCCGCCGGAAGAAGAGCAGGCGGAGTGGGTCGACGCCGTGCTCGCCGAGGTCGCGGCCCGCGCCGAAGCGGCGGAAACCGAAGCGGCACAAGCACGTTCGGCCGCGAAGGCGGCGGAAACCGCTCTGCGCGAAGCGGAAGAGGACGCCGACCGCATCCGGCGCGTCCGCACCGCCCACACGCGGCTCGCGCAGATCTCCGAAACCGCCGGCGAACGCGCCGAGTGGACCGAAGAGATCGCGGCCGCGCGGCGGGCGTCGGCCGTGGTGCCCGAGGTCGAGCTGCTCGAACGGCGGACCGCGGAACTCGGCGACGCGCAGGTCGCGGAGGCCGACCACACGCGCGCGCTCGCGGAGCTGGGTTTCGACTCCGTCGGCTTCGCCTCGGCGGACCTCCGGGAACGCGCCGGGTCCCTGCGGGAAGAAGCGGGCGCGCTGGCCGAACTCGTCGCGGAGGCCGAACAGCAGCGCGTCGACGAGGCCCGGCGCGACGAGCGGAAGACGGCGGCGAAGACCGCGGCCGAACGCGTCACCGAACTCGAAACGCGGCTGGCCGAGCTGCCCGAGCGGCTCACGGGGTTGCGCGGCGAAGCGGCGTCGGCCGCCGAGGCCGAGGCGAAGCTGGACGGCGCGAAGGCCCGCGTCGAGGAACTGACCACGGTCGCGCGGGCGGCGGCGGACCTGCCTGAGGCCGAAGCGAAGGTCGGGCGCGGCGAGGCGAAGCTCCGAGAGGTCGTCGACTCGCACCAAGCCGCGCGACAGCAGCGGCTCGACCTGCGCGAACGCCGGCTGGAGGGCATGGCGGCCGAACTGGCGGCGAGCCTGGCCGACGGCGCGGCGTGCCCGGTGTGCGGGTCGGCGGAGCACCCGTCGCCCGCGGAACACGGACCGGAACCCGTGGACCCCGCCGAGGAACGGGCTGCCGAGGAAGCCGAGCAAAAGGCGAGTGCCCTGCGGCAGCGGGTGGTGTCGGCGCTGGAAGAGGCGAAGGCGCGGCTGGAGTCGTTGCGGGAGCGGCTCGGTGAGCGCACTCCGGAGTCCGTGCGAGCCGAGCTGACCGAGGCGCGGGCGAGTGTCACCACGCTGTCCGAACTGGCCGCACGCAAGAACCCGCTGGCCCGACAGGTCACCGCGCTGGAACGGGAAACCGAGCAGCTGGCCGAGCACCGGCGGCGGGCCGACCAACTCGTCACGGAGGCGCACGCGGAGGTCCGCGCACTCGAAGACCGGCTGGCCGAACGCGCGAAACGGCTGCTCGAAGGCCGTGGCGAGTTCCCGGACGTCACGGCGCGCCGCCGGCACCTGCTCACGCTGGCGGGCGCGCTCGACGCCGTCGCCGAGGCGCGCACGGTCGTCACCGGGGCGGAAGCGCGGCTCAAGGAGCAGCGCGGTCTCGTCGAGATCTCCTTGCACGCCAAGGGGTTCGCCACGCTCGAAGAAATGCGCGGCGCCGTCCGTTCCGATGAGCAGGTGACCAAGCTCGAACAGGGCCTCGCCGAAGCCGAAGCGACCGCGGCCGGCGCGCGCGAGCTGCTGGCCCAGCCCGAGCTGTTCGGCATTTCGCCCGACGACGTCGTCGAGGTCGCGCCGAAGGTCGAGACCGCGAAGGGCGCCCGCGAACGGGCCGACACGGCGTTCGCGGCGCTGAAGTCCGTCTCCGCGCAGCACACCGAGCTCGCGAAGCTCGCCGGGCGGATGCGCACGGCCCTGGCGGAGTTCGCGCCGGTCGAAGCGGAGTACAACGAACTGCGCGCACTGTCCGAAGTGGTCAACGGCCGCGGCCAGAACGCGCGCAAGATGTCGTTGCGCTCGTACGTGCTGGCCGCGCGGCTGGAGGAGGTCGCGCTCGCGGCAACCGCCCGGCTGCGGACGATGAGCCAGGGCCGCTACTCGTTCGTCCACTCCGACGCGGCCGGCGCGCGTGGCACCCGCGGTGGCCTCGGCCTCGACGTGCTCGACGACTACTCCGGCGCCGTCCGGCCCGCGAAAACCCTGTCGGGCGGGGAATCCTTCCTGGCGTCGCTCTCGCTCGCGCTGGGCCTGGCCGACGTCGTCGCGGCCGAAACCGGCGGCGCGCTGCTCGACACGCTCTTCGTCGACGAGGGCTTCGGCACGCTCGACGCCGAAACCCTCGACGTCGTGATGAACATCCTCGACGAGTTGCGCGCCGGCGGCCGCGTCGTCGGCCTCGTGTCGCACGTCGAGGAGCTCCGTCAGCGCATCCCGACGCGGCTGCGGGTCCGCAAGTCCCGCACGGGTTCGCGGATCGAGCTGCGGACGGCTTAGGCCGCGAAGCTCTGGAGGTGGCGGCTGGCGTACGAACTCCACGGCTGCCAGCGCGCGGCGTCCGCGAGGTCGAGGCCGAGCGCGTCGGCGGCGCGGTGGACGGCGGGGTCGCCGGTGAGCAGCACGTCCGGGGCGCCGAGCACTCGCATCAGCACGTAGTCGGCCGTGCCCGCGTCGACCCCGCACGCGAGCAGTTCGGCTCGCAGTTCGCCGGGGTCACGGCCGACGTGCGGGTCGAGGCTGCCGTCCACGATCGCTGCCGCAACCGTCTTGACCAGCGGTTTCACGTCCGCGGCGGCCACCACCTCGGGCGCCGGGAACAGCGTTGTGAGCGCGTCCATCGGTGGTTCGGCGGGCGGCACGGGCTCGCCGAGCGCGGCGACCTCGGCCGCGGCCTCGCCGAGCAGCGTGCGCAGCACCAGCTCGGGTCCGTCGACGGCGCCCGGCACCCGCAGGCCGGGGGTGCCCGCGACCAGCGGGGCCAGCGTCGGGTCGGCCGACAGCACCCGCGCGACGGCTTCGGGGTCGGCGTCCAGGTCGAGCAGCCGCCGCACCCGGGTGACGGCGCTGCCCAGGTCACGCAGGTCCGTCAACGCCAGGTCGCAGCGGACGTGGTCGGGCTGCGGGCTCAGCCAGACGAGCCCGGGGCCGTCCGCGAGGCGCAGCGTGCGGCCGTAGCCCGTGATGCCGCCGGCGTTCTCCTCGACGGCCTCGACGCCCGGCAACGCGCGCGAAGCGTGATAGCGCAGCACGCCCTGTGCGTCGAGCGGCGCGCGGAACGGCAGCCGCAGGCTCAGCCGCGTCGAACCGCTCTCGGTGCGGCGGCCGCGTCGCAGCGAAGCCGCGCGAAGCTGCGAAGGCGTCGCCGCGAAGACTTCGCGGATCGTCTCGTTGAACTGCCGGATGCTGGAGAACCCGGCGGCGAAGGCGACGTCGGTCAGCGGCAGCGCGGACAGCTCGATCAGCAGCCGCGCGGAGTGCGCGCGGTGGGCGCGGGCCAGGGCGAGCGGACCGGCGCCGAGTTCGGTGGTGAGGACGCGGCCGAGCTGGCGTTCGGAGTAGCCGAGCCGCCGGGCCAAGCCGGGCACGCCCTCGCGTTCGACGAGGCCGTCGGCGATCAGGCGCATGGCGCGGGCGGCCAGGTCGGCGCGGACGTTCCAGTCGGGCGAACCCGGCACGGCGTCGGGCAGGCAGCGGCGGCAAGCGCGGTAGCCGCCGGCCTGCGCGGCCGCGGACGTGGGGAAGAACCGCACGTTCTGCGCCTTCGGCGTGATCGCCGGGCACGACGGGCGGCAGTAGATGCCGGTGGTGCGCACGGCCATGATGAACTGGCCGTCGAACCGCTGGTCGCGGGCGGTGACGGCGCGGTAGCAGCGCTCGGTGTCGCGCCAGATCGGCAGGGTCGCGGTGGCCATGTGTCCGATGGTGCCAGCAGGTGAGCGGCTCGACTGGCGGAAATCCGACACCGCGTTACCGGGTCGGCCGGGGTGCCGGACCGGCACGTAGACTCACCGGTCGTGAGTCTCACCCTCGGTATCGTCGGCCTGCCCAACGTCGGCAAGTCCACCCTGTTCAACGCGCTGACCCGCAACGACGTGCTCGCGGCGAACTACCCGTTCGCGACGATCGAGCCCAACGTCGGTGTCGTCCCGCTGCCGGACCCGCGGCTGGGCAAGCTCGCGGAGATGTTCAGCTCGGAGAAGGTCGTGCCGGCTGTTGTGTCCTTTGTGGACATCGCGGGCATCGTGAAGGGCGCGTCCGAGGGTGCGGGGCTGGGCAACAAGTTCCTCGCGAACATCCGTGAGGCCAATGCGATCTGCCAGGTCATCCGCGTGTTCGACGACCCGGACGTGGTGCACGTCGACGGCCGCATCGACCCGTCGAGCGACATCGAGACGATCAACACCGAGCTGATCCTCGCCGACCTGCAGACGCTCGAGAAGGCGTTGCCGCGGCTCGAGAAGGAGGCGCGCACCAAGAAGGAGGCGCGTCCGGCGCTCGAGAACGCGCAGCAGGCCAAGGAAATCCTCGACTCCGGCCGCACGCTGTTCCAGGCGCAGAAGGAAGTGGACGTCGACGCGCTGCGCGAGCTGAGCCTGCTCACGACGAAGCCGTTCCTGTACGTCTTCAACGCCGACGAGCCCGTGCTGACCGACCAGGCGCGGCGCGAAGAACTCACCAAGCTCGTCGCGCCCGCCGACGCCGTCTTCCTCGACGCGAAGGTCGAAGCGGAACTGCTCGAGCTGGACGACGAGGAGTCCGTGCGCGAGCTGCTGGAGTCCGTCGGCCAGGAGGAGCCGGGCCTCAACGCCCTCGCCCGCGCCGGTTTCCACACGCTGGGCCTGCAGACCTACCTCACGGCCGGCCCGAAGGAGTCCCGCGCCTGGACGATCCCGCAGGGCGCCACCGCCCCACAGGCCGCCGGCGTCATCCACACGGACTTCGAGCGCGGCTTCATCAAGGCCGAGATCGTCTCGTACGCCGACCTGATGGAAGCGGGCTCCATGGCCGCCGCGCGCGCCGCCGGCAAGGTCCGCATGGAGGGCAAGGACTACGTCATGTCCGACGGTGACGTGGTGGAGTTCCGCTTCAACGTCTGAGCTCGACCAGGCGGTTTCTTCGGGTGGAAGGCGGCTGAGCGCTTTCGAGAACCGGCCCTGCCCGAACGGGCTCGACAACGCCTCGCTGTTCCTCGTTCTCCCCTGTGGAGGATCACGAACAGGCGAGGAGTTCCGATGCCGATGTCACCCGAAGCCGATCCGGTGAGCGCGCTGGAAGCGGCGGCGTGGGCGTACGCCGCGGTGGTGGCGACCCAGCGCGAGGCCGCGGATCGGCCGTGGGCGGACGTGTTCGCGGCGGCGCCGGGGCGCACGGCGGTGCTCGAAGCGGCCGGCCTCGTGCGGCGGGACGGCGGCGAACTGGTGCCGCACCCGGCGCTCGGCACGGCTGAGCCGGTTGGGGCGGCCGCGGCGAAGCTGAGCTCCCTGCGTCAGGCGGTGGCCGCGGCGGCCGGCGAGGATGGCGGGCCCGTCGGCTGGTCGGCGCAGAGCGACGCGGTCCTGCTGAACCAGGGCCGCGCTTCGGCGGTCACCGGGCGCGCGCTCGCGACGAAGATCGTGCCGCGGCTGGCTGGGCTGCCACAGCGCTTGGCGGCGCCGGGCAGCCGGGTGCTCGACGTCGGCACCGGGATCGGCGCGCTGGCGCTGGCCCTCGCGCGCGAGCTGCCGCACGCCGAGATCACCGAGATCGACGTCCTGGAACGCGCGCTGGAGCTGGCCAAGACGGAGCTCGCCGACGGTGGCGCGGCGGCGGACCGCGTGACGGTCCGGCACCAGGACGTCGCCGATCTGGCCGACGCAGCCGTCTACGACCTGGTCTGGCTCCCCGCGCCATTCCTGGCCGAGGACGTCGTCCTGCGCGCGCTGCCGCGCCTGATCACCGCGCTCGCCCCCGGCGGCTGGGTCGTCGCCGGCACGAACCCGGCGCCGCAGGAGCCGCTGCGCGCCGCCGTGGGCCGCTGGACCGCCCTTCGCAACGGCGGCAACACCTACGACTCCGCCCGCATGGCGACCGCCCTCGGGACCGCGGGCCTCGGAGACGTGCAGCAATTCCCGACGGTGCCGGGCGGCCCGGTGCTGGTCGCCGGACGCCGGCCCGTCGAGTGAGGCGACGCGCGGAGTCAGCACTCGTCCTTCGGCAGGTAGCCCTGTTCGCACGCCCAGTCGTGCTGGAGGTCGCCGGAGGTTTTGCCGCGGCCGGGGCCGCCGGGGTCCAGGTAGCCCTGGTACTCCTTGCAGTTCGGGTTGAACTTGCCCTTGGTGACGGCTCGCTGTCCGCAACCAGGGCCGGTGTCGCGGGCCGCGGATTTCCGCGTGGGGGTCGGTTTGCGGCTGCTGGAGGACGCCTTGGAGCTCGGTGGTGCCTGCGTGGCGGTCCAGCTCGGCGTGGCTGACGTCGACGTGGGTGCGCTCGTGTGGACCGGCGCCGCGGGTGCGACCGAACTCGTCGGGGGAGCGGCGGGCGCCGGATCAGCGGGCCGTCCGCACGCCCCGGCGGCCACACACAGCGCGGCCGCGACGGCGACGGCCGACAGATACCTCATACCGATGGGTCGGCACGAGACGACCGGCTGTTGCGAACGGTGAAACAGCCGAGGTCGCAAGACCATCAGGTGAAAGCGCCCTTGACTTGAGATCGACGTCAGGCCAAGGGCTCACGCGCCGCGGCAACCAGGCGCAGAGTGGGTGCCGCGGCGACGGCTGGGGGTGGAGCTCAGCCGAGCAGGCCGAGGACGATCAGGGCGGCCAGGGTGAACGCCGTGGCGAACGTGGTGATCCAGGCGCGCTGGGTGGCGGAGAGGGCGGCGGACGAGTTGTTCATCGCATGTCCTAGCGGGGCGAGTGCCGAAGATTCCGCTGGGATAGCGCCTTGAGCTACGCCGGTGTTACTGCCTGTGCTCCAGATCACGCCGGCTGCGCGCGGTGTGCCACAGCACGCCGCCGGCGGCGGTCACCATCAGGCCGAACGAGATGGCCCCCACGACGATTGCCTGGGTCATTCCTTGCTCCCCTCGAAAACGCGGTACGCAAGGGGAGACGCGCGACGCCGGGAACGGTGTCGCCGGGGTTGCCGGGATCACACCGGATCACACGGGATCACACAGCGGCCGCGAGCACCCGGTCGATCTGCCCGGCCAGCGCGAAGTCCTTCGCGGTCAGCCCGCCGGCCGAGTGGGTGCTCAGCCGGAACGTGACGGTGCGCCAGCGGACGTCGATGTCCGGGTGGTGGTCCGCGGCTTCCGCGAAGAACCCCACGCGCGTGACGGCCGCGATGGCGGCCGCGAAGGACGGGAGGTCGGTCGTGCGGACGATGGAGGCGCCGTCGAGCTGCCAATCGGGCGCAGCAGACAGCGCTGAAGTGACTTCGGAGTCGCTCAGGAGTTCCGCCATGTCTCCATGGTGACGCCCGCTGGACTACGCTGCACCTTTGCCACGGGAGTCCGGTGCGGCCGGGCTGAGAGGCGGGTGTGCGACCCGCGACCGTTCGCACCTGATTCCGAATCATGCCGGCGCAGGGAGGCCCGCTCTCCCGCACGGCGACAGGAGGGCTGATGATTCCGCGGACCGCACGCACGGTGCTGGGCCTGGCCACGGTCACGGCGCTGGCGAGCGCGTGCTCGCTGTCCGGCGCCGGCACGGGTGGCGACACCCAGCAGACCCCGACCGTCACGCTCGTCACCCACGACTCGTTCGCCGCGCCGCAGGACGTGCTCGACGCGTTCCAGCGCCAGTCCGGCATCAAGCTGAAGATCCTCAAGTCCGGTGACGCCGGTGAGCTCACCAACAAGCTGGTGCTCACCAAGGCCAACCCGATCGGCGACGTCGCGTTCGGCGTCGACAACACGTTCGCCTCGCGCGCGCTGAGCGAGGGCGTCTTCCAGGCCTACACGAGCCCCGAAGCCGACCGCGGGCCGCAGCGCTACTCCTTCGACCCGCAGCACCGCGTGTCCGCCGTCGACGTCGGCGACGTGTGCGTGAACATCGACACCGGCTACTTCGCGTCCCACCACCTCCCCGAGCCGAAGAGCTACGAGGACCTCACCGACCCGAAGTACAAGGACCTCACCGTCGCCGAGAGCGCCGCGACCGCGTCGCCGGGGCTGGCGTTCCTGCTGGGCACCGTCGCGAAGTTCGGCGAGCAGGGCTGGCCGGGCTACTGGTCGAAGCTGAAGGCCAACGGCTTGAAGATCGACAGCGGCTGGGAAGAGGCCTACACGAAGGACTTCTCCGGCTCGTCGGGCAAGGGCCCGCGCCCCATCGTCGTGTCCTACGCGTCCTCGCCCGCCGCGGAACTCGGTGACGACGGCAAGCCGCGCACCAAGGCCCTGCTCGACACGTGCTTCCGCCAGATCGAGTACGCCGGCGTGCTCGCGAACGGCAAGCAGGTGCCGCAGGCGCAGAAGGTCGTCGACTTCCTGCTGTCCCAGCAGTTCCAGACGACGGTCGCGGCCAACATGTACGTCTACCCGGCCCGCGAGGGCGTCGACCTGCCCACCGGCTGGGCCACGGCCGCGCCGCTGCCGCAGGACCCGGCGACGCTGCCCGCCGACCAGATCCAGGCCGGCCGGGAGAAGTGGATCGGTGCATGGCGCTCGCTCATGGGGGCGTGACACCGGCCCGGCTGCGCACCACGGGGCTGGCGCTGCTCGGCCTGCTGCCCGTCGCGTTCCTGGTCGTCTTCTTCGCCTGGCCGGTCGTCGCGATCCTCGGCCGCGGCTTCTCCGCGGGCGGCGTCGACACGGTCCTGGCCGACGCGCAGACGTGGCAGCTCGCCGCGTTCACGCTCGTCAGCGCCGCCGCGTCGACAGTCGTTGCCCTGGTCGCGGGGCTGCCGGTCGCGTACGTGCTCGCGCGCGTGAAGCTGCCCGGCGTCGCGCTCGCGCGGACGCTGGTGCTGGTGCCGTTCGTGCTCCCGACGGTCGTCGTCGGCCTCGCGTTCCGCGCGCTGTGGCCCGACGGCGGCGTGCTGCCGCTGGTGCTGGCCAACGCGTTCTTCAACGTCGCCGTGGTCGCCCGGACCGTCGCCGGGCTGTGGGCCCACCTCGACCCGCGTGCGACAGAGGCCGCCCGGGCACTGGGCGCCTCGCCGTGGCGCGCGTTCCGCACGGTGACGCTCCCCGCGCTCGCCCCGGCCGTCACGTCGGCCGCGGCGGTCGTGTTCCTGTTCTGCGCCACCAGTTTCGGCGTGGTGCTCATCCTCGGCGGCGGCCGCTACCGCACGCTCGAGACGGAGATCTACCTGCGCACGGTCGACCTCCTCGACCTCTCCGGCGCCGCCGCGCTGTCGCTGATCCAGTTCGCCGCCGTGCTCGCCGCGCTGGCCGTCGGCGCCGTCGCGCGCCGCCGCCGGGAGAACGCCGGGAAGCTGAAGCAAGCCGCGCCCCGCCGTCCGCGAAAAGCCGAGTGGTGGACGGTCGGCGCGGCCACGCTCGTCGTCGCCCTGCTGATGACGCCGATCGTCGCGCTGCTCGTGGAGTCACTGTCCACACCGGACGGCTGGAGCCTCGCCGGCTACCGCGCGCTCGCCACGACCGGCACGAACGACGCGCTGCAGGTGTCGGGCTGGGTCGCCGCGCAGAACTCGCTCGCCGCGGCCACCGACGCGACGCTGCTGGCGATGGGCGTGGGCGTCGTCGCGAGCGTGGTCCTCGTGGCCCTGCGCCGGTCACCGGGACGGCTCGCGCGCGGGATGGGCGAGACGATGGACGCGGCGCTCATGCTGCCCCTCGGCGTCTCCGCCGTGACGGTGGGCTTCGGTTACCTCGTGACGCTCGACGCGCTGCCCGGCGACCTGCGCACGTCGCCGATGCTCGTGCCGCTCGCCCAGGCGCTCGTGATCATCCCGCTGGTCGTGCGGATGATCCTGCCGGTGCTGCGGGCCGTCGAGGTGCGGCTGCGCCAGGCCGCGGCGACGCTCGGCGCGAGCCCGGCGCGGGTGTGGCGCGAGATCGACCTGCCGCTCACCGCGCGCTCGCTCGTCGCGGCCGCCGGGTTCGGGTTCGTCGTGGCGCTCGGGGAGTTCGGTGCCACGAGCTTCCTCGCCCGGCCCGACGCGCCGACGCTGCCGGTGGCCGTCGCGACGCTCATTTCGCGTCCGGGCGAGCTCAACAACCAGATGGCGTACGCCGCGTGCACGCTGCTCATGGTCGTGACCGTGGCGGCCGTCGCGCTGATCGACCGGTTCGGGTCCGTGCGCGGACGTTTGCGGGGACACGGTTTTCGGGGACACAGCTCGGTGGGGGAGTTCTGACGTGGCTTTGACCGTCCGGGACCTGACCGTCCACTACGGTTCGTTCGCCGCGGTGCGCGAAGCGCGCCTCGACATCACCGACGGCGAGGTGCTCGCCCTGCTCGGCCCGTCCGGCTCGGGCAAGTCGACGCTGCTGCGCGCGATCACGGGCCTCGAACCCGCCACCGCCGGCTCCGTGAGCTGGGACGGCACCGACCTCGCCGACGTCCCCGTGCACCGCCGCGGCTTCGGGCTGGTGTTCCAGGACGGGCAGCTCTTCCCACACCGCGACGTCGCCGCCAACATCGCGTTCGGCTTGCGCATGCACGGCGTGTCGAAGGCCCGGCACGCAGCGCGGGTGAAGGAGCTGCTGGAGCTCGTCGGCCTGACCGGGTACGAACACCGGCGCGTCACGGAGCTCTCGGGCGGTCAGGCGCAACGCGTCGCGCTGGCGCGCGCCCTCGCGCCCGAACCACGCCTGCTGCTGCTCGACGAACCGCTCTCCGGTCTCGACGCGGGCCTGCGCGAGCAGCTGGCCATCGATCTCGCGGACCTGTTGCGGCGCAGCAAGATCACCGCGCTGCTCGTGACGCACGACCAGGAGGAGGCGTTCACGCTGGCCGACCGGGTCGCCGTGCTCGACGCCGGCGAGATCCGCCAGGAGGGCGCGGTGCGGTCGGTGTGGCGAAACCCGGCGGACGACGACGTGGCCCGGTTCCTCGGCGCCACGTCGTTCGTCTCCGGGGTCGCGGCCGGCGGCGTGGTGCACACGGGCCTCGGTGACGTCGCGCTGCCCGACGTCGAAGACGGGCCGGTCCGGCTCGGCCTGCGGCCGCACGCGTTGCGCGTGGCCGCGGCCGGCGTCGCGGGCGAAGTGACGGCCGCCGTGCACCGGCGTGAACACGTGCGGCTCGTCGTGCGGCTCGAAGAGTCCGAAAAGGACACAGTGGGCACGGTGGACGCCGTCGCGCCCGTGACCGCGGACCTGCGCGCCGGCGATCCCGTCCGGCTCGAGCTCGAGCCGGACGGGATCGCCGTCGTCGGCTGAACCCCCGTCAGCCGTCGCGCGTGGCGAGCCGTCCGTACGCGATGGACAGGCCGACCACGATGTAGCAGGCGGCGCGCAGCGCGCCTTCGCCGAGCATCGACCCCGAGATCGGGTCCATCAGGACTTCCGTCGGCGCCTCGCTCCAGTTGTGCGTCAACAGGAACGGGTGCAGCCAGTCGAGCGAGGTCAGGAAGCCGAGGATCGTGAACAGGATGTCGCCGGCCAGCACCGAGGCCACCACGAGCATCGGGTGCTCGGTGAAGCTGGACACGGCCAGCGCGACCGCTCCGACGGCCCACAGCTGCAGCACGATCCAGCCCGCCACGAGCAGGATCCGCACCAGCGCCCCGCCCAGCGACAACGTCGTGCCGGACAGCGTGAACAGCGAACCGGTGCCGTTGATGATCAGCCCGGTCACCACGCCCGTCACGCACATCGCCAGCACCGCGACCACGGACACGGTCGCGACGCCGAAGGCCTTCACCACCAGCAACCGCCCGCGGCTGACGGGCGCGACGAGCCAGCCCCGCAACGTGCCGTGGGCGGCTTCGCCCGCGATCGCGTCAGCGCCGGCCATGGCCGAAGCCAGCGGCAGCAGCAGGGCCAGCGTCATCACCAGCGCCGCGATGGGCAGCACCAGCGCGTTGTTCACGGCCGACGCGAGCAGGGCGGCGTCGCCGTCGGCCGGTCCGCCGTCGGGTCCGCCCTCGCTGACCAGCGTGAGGCCGATGCCGATCACGATGGGGATGACCGCCAGCAACCCGAGCACGGCCAGCGTGCGCGGGCGCCGGAAGATCCAGCGCAGCTCGGCCGCGAAGAGCCGTGGCATCGGCACCGCGTCGTGGCCGGTGCGGCTCACGGGAGCCGTGAGCGTCGCGGTGCTCATGCCGCCTCCCCGGGAGTGAGTACGTCGGCGGTGCTCATGCGTCCCCCTCGTCTTCGGCACCGTTCGCGCCCTCGGTGAGGCGCGCGAACAGGTCCTCCAGCCCGGTGCGGGCGCGCGTCGCCTCGTGCACCTCGACGCCGCCGCCGACGAGCACCTGCAGCACCCGCGGCGCAGGCGTGGCGGTGAGGTCCGCGCGGACGCCGTCGGGCGTCAGGCGCGCCCCGATCCGGTTCTCCCGCAGCACTTCCACGGCGTGTTCGGCGTCGGGCGTGCGCACGAGCAGCGCCGCGTTGCCCGACTCCAGCAGTTCGGCCAGCTCGCCCTGCGCCACGACGGTGCCCGCTTGCAGCACCGCGACGTGCGTGCACGTCGCCTCGACCTCGGCCAGCAGGTGCGACGACACGAGCACGGTCACGCCCTCGGCGTGCAGTTCGCCGATGATCCGGCGGATCTCGCGCGTGCCGGCGGGGTCGAGGCCGTTGGTCGGCTCGTCGAGCACCACCATCTTGCGCGGCACCAGCAGCGCGGACGCGAGCCCGAGCCGCTGCTTCATGCCGAGCGAGTAACCCTTGTACCGGCGCCGCGCGGCGACGGTGAGGCCCACGCGGTCCAGCGCCGCGTCCACGGCCTCGTCGATCGCCGACGACGCCAGGCGCGGCTCGGCGGCCGCGAAGCGCAGCAGGTTGTCGCGCCCGGAGAGGAACGGGTGGAACCCCGGGCCCTCCACCAGCGCGCCGACGTCGGGCAGCGCGTGCGCCGCGCCGTCGGGCATCGGGCGGCCGAGCAGCTCGACCTCGCCCTCCGTGGGCCGCACCAGGCCCAGCAGCATGCGGATCGTCGTGGTCTTGCCGGAGCCGTTGGGCCCGAGCATCCCGAGCACCGCGCCTTCGGGTACATCCAGGTCGACGTGGTCCACCGCGACCGTGCCGCGGTAGACCTTGCGCAGCCCGCGGGTGCGCGCGGCGAGCGGGACCGCCGGGGCGGACACCTCCTCGGAGATGCCCGCCCCGGTCAGGACCACGTCGGTCGTGTCGGTCACTTCTGGCCCAGAGCTTCGTAGAGCACCTGCTCCGGCACCGCACCGGCGGCGAACCGGCCGTCGTCGGTCAGCACGGCGCCGCCGACCTTGGTGGTGAACAGGTAGCCGCTGCCCCAGGTGCCGCTCACGCGCTTGCCGAAGCGGCTCAGCAGCTGCTGCGGGTCGACGTTGCGGCCCTCGCCGGCGTTGGCCTTCTTCGGCGCGAGCGCGTCGGCCGGTACCTTGCCCGTGATGACGGTGTCCCAGCCGTCGCCGACGAGCTTGGTGTCCTGCTTGGCCTCGTTCGCCATCGCCTTGGCCTGGTCGTCGACCTTCGCGGTCTTCTCGGTGACCTTGGCGCCCTGCGGCGGGGTGAAGCTGAACAGGTCGGCCGGCTGCTGCGCGAACCGGATGTCGCTGAACGCGACCTGCAGCGCCGGTGAGGTGGTTCCGTTGCTCAGCACGGAAAGCCGCAGCGGCATGCGCGTCTGCGAGTCGACGGCCACGCGGATCTCACGCAGCAGCGTGCGCTCCGTCGGCTTCGGCGTGAGCACGAGTTCGTACGCCGGGCGGTCGGCCACGTTGGCCGTGCCGTCGACCGACACCGTGCTGCTCTCACGCACCTTCGCGAGCAGTTCCTTCGTCGCCGTGGCCGGGTCGGCCATCTGGTCGGCGCTGAGGTCGTGCTTGGTGGCGACGTCGGCCGGGATGGTCGTCTTCGTGGCGGAGTTGGTGGCGGACTTGTAGTCCCACACCGTCGTGCCGTCGCGCACGATCGTCTCCTGCGACGCCCCGTTCGTGAGCGACACCTTGGCCTTGCCCGCGCCGTCGGTGTAGACGTGCGCGGAGTCGACGTTGAGCGCCCCCGCGCCCGGGATCGCGGAACCCACGGCAGGCAGGCCGAGGTCGTTGCTCACGCTCACCGTGCCGTCGAACGGCCCGGGGTTCGCCGTCATCACCGACTGCACGAGGTCCTCGGCGCTGATCGACGGCAGCTTCGGCGCGTCTCCCGCCGAGGCCGGCATCGCGACCACGACGAGCCCCCCGACCCCCAGCGCCGTGCCGACGACGGCCGCGGTGATGGCCTTCTTCTTCGGATCCATGTCGTCTCTCCCTGTGTTCCCGAGCCCCAGTGTGCTCGGCTCCCGGAACCGAGGCTTCACTCCCGAGGCTGAGATACCCCTGAATGCTCGGCCCCCGCGGCTGAGATCGCGCTGAGAGGCGCGGCACCACCTGCGCGAACCGGTCATGATGAACCTGTGAAACCTCGGGTGCTGGTGGTCGACGACGAGCCGGGCGTGCGCAAGGCGCTGCACCGCGGCCTGCGCGCGGAGGACATGGACGTGGTCACGGCCGCCGACGGGCCGAGCGGGCTGCAGCTCGCGCGCACCGGCGCGTTCGACGTGGTGCTGCTCGACATCATGCTGCCCGGCTTGTCGGGTTATCGCGTGTTGCAGCAGCTGCGCGCGGAGCACGTGACGACGCCGGTGCTGCTCGTGTCCGCCAAGGACGGCGAAATCGACCAGGCCGACGGCCTCGACCTCGGTGCCGACGGCTACGTCGTGAAGCCGTTCTCCTTCGTCGTGCTGGTCGCGCAGCTGCGGGCCGTGCTGCGCCGCGCCGGGCCGGACGCGTCGCGCGGCCCGCTGCGGCTGGGGGCGCTGGAGGTGGACCGCGCGCTGCGCCAGGTCCGCTGGGACGGTGCGGAGGTGCCGCTCTCGCCGCGCGAATTCGGGCTGCTGGAGGTGCTCGTGAGCCGCGCGGGCACGGTCGTCACCAAGGACGAGCTGCTTCGCGCGGTGTGGGGTGAGGAGCAGGCGGTGACGCGCAACCTCGTCGAGGTCTACGTGGGGTACGTGCGGCGCAAGCTCGACGCCGTCGGTGCCGGGTCGCTGCTGCGGACCGTGCGCGGCCACGGTTACCTCGCGTCCGATTCGCAGCTCGACGAGGTCAGGTGATCGGCTCGCCGTCGTGGTGGCGGGGCCGGTCGCTGCAGGTCCGGATCACCGTCCTGGCCACCACGATCACCCTCGCCTGTCTGCTCGGCCTCGCGGTGCTCGCCGCCAACCAGCTCGAGCCGCTGCTCGTCGACTCGGTGGACCGCGAGCTCACCTCCGCGCTCGGTCCGGCGACGGCGGACGTCACGACCGGCCGTCCGCTCGCCGCGGCCGACCCGGTTTCCGTGCGCGTGCTGGACATTTCGGGCGCGCCGGTCGACGGTCGCGCGCGGCCGCAGCTCGACGACAACGCGGTCCGGCAGCTCAAGGCCGGCGTGCCGGTGCAGGCCGACGGCTCGCGCTGGCGCGGCCAGGTCGTGAGCGCGCCGGACGGCACCCAGCGGCTCGTCGTCGCGGGTGCCGGACTGGTGGGTTTCGCGGCGGCGGTGCACTACGGCGGGTTGTGGCTGGTCGTCGTCGCGCTCGCCGGGGCGGTGGTGGCGGGACTGGCGACGTGGCTCGTGGTGCGCTTCGCGCTGCGGCCGGTGGCGCGGATGCGCGGGCTCGTGCGCTCGCTGCCGCCGGGTTCGCGGCTGCCGCTGCCGACGTCGCACGACGAACTGCGCGCGCTGGCGGAGGAGTTCAACGCGCTGCTGGTCCGCCAGGACGAGGCCAGCGGCCGCCTGCGCCGCTTCACCGGCGACGCGGCGCACGAACTGCGTTCGCCCGTCGCGTCGATCCGGGTGCAGGCCGAGGTCGCCGTCGCGAACCCGGATCCCGAGCTGGCACAGGAAACGCTGACCGACATCCTCGCCGAGGCCGAACGCCTGTCGGCGCTGCTCGACGGCCTGCTCTCGCTCGCGCGCTCCGACGCCGGCGAGGTGCCGCCCGCCGAACCGGTGGAGCTGGTCACGGAGGTGCGCGCGGCCGTCGACCGGCTGCCGGCGGGCGCGCCCGAGACGCGGGTGAGCGCGGCCGTGGCGCAGGCGTGGGCGCTCGGGAACCACTCGGAGGTCGAGCTGGTGCTGGACAACCTGCTGCGCAACGCGTGCCGGCACGCGGCCGGGCAGATCGTGGTGTCCGTGCTGGCCTCGCGTTCGCACGTGCGGGTCGTGGTGGACGACGACGGGCCCGGCATCGCCCCCGAGCACCGGGCGAAGGTGTTCGACCGCTTCTACCGCGTCGCCGACGACCGCGCGCGGTCCTCCGGCGGGACCGGGCTCGGGCTCGCCATGGTCGCCGAGACGGTGCGCCGCCGCGGCGGCCGCGTGCGCGTGGGCGAATCGCCCGAAGGCGGGGCCCGGTTCGAAGTCGCGTGGCGCGCCGCACAGGGGGATCGGGCGGAGGGCTGACCCCCGTGCGGGAGACTGGGCGGATGGACGGGGTCATCGTGGGAGCGGCGCTGGTGCGCGAAGGGAAGTTGCTCGCCCAGCAGCGGGCCTGGCCGCCGCACCACGCGGGCCAGTGGGAACTGCCCGGCGGGCGCGTCGAGGAGGGGGAGACCGACTCGTACGCGCTCGCCCGTGAGTGCCAGGAAGAGCTCGACGTGGCCGTCACGATCGGCTCCCGCGTCGGCGCCGAAGTGCCGCTGCCGGGCGGCAAGGTGCTCCGCGTGTACGCGGCCGCGCTGATCTCCCCGGGAGACGAACCGCGGGCGGTCGAGCACACCGCCCTGCGCTGGGTCGGCCCCGACGAGCTCGACGACATCGACTGGCTGCCCGCGGACCGCGGGCTGATCCCCGATCTGCGGGCCTTGCTGACGCACTGACCCTTGGTTGCGCAGGGGGTGGATCGTCCTTCTGCCCCAAGGAAAACCCACCCCCACGGCCCCCTTCAGCCGGCGCCGATCAGCCGCAGCGCGGCGGAGAGGCGGTGGTCACCGCGTTCGGCGGCTCGCACGGCACCCGCCTTGCGGACGCGTTCGAGCTCGGCGGTGTCGGCGAGCAGCGCCAGGGTGCGTTCGCGCACCGGGCGCAGCTCTTCGATCACGGCGTCGGCGACGGCGTCCTTGAGCACCCCGTACGACGGGTACGCGTCGGCCAGCTCCGCGGGGTCGCCGCCGGTGCAGGCGGCGAGGATGTCCAGCAGGTTGGCGATCCCGGGGCGCGTTTCGGGGGAGTACGCGGGGACGGAGCCGCCGTCGGTGCGAGCGCGGCGGATCTTGCGGCGCACCTGGTCCGGCTCGTCGAGCACGAACACCACCCCCGCGGCGTCGTGCGCCGACTTGGACATCTTGCGCGTCGGGTCGGCCAGGTCCTTCACGCGCGCGCCCGCCGGCGGCAGCGTGGCCTCCGGCACCGTGAAGACCTCGCCGTACGTGGTGTTGAACCGGCGTGCGAGCGCGCGGGCCAGCTCCACGTGCTGGCGCTGGTCCTCACCGACCGGCACCTTCGACGCGCCCTGCAGCAGGATGTCCGCGGCCATCAGCACCGGGTACGTCAGCAGGCTCAGGCGCACTCCGGCCTGGCCCTTGGACTTCTCCTTGAACTGGATCATCCGCGCGGCCTCGCCGTAGGAGCACGTGCACTCGAGGACCCACGTCAGCGCGCCCAGCTCCTTCGCGATGTCGGACTGCACGAACACGCGTTCCGGCGCGATGCCCGTCGCCACGAGCACGGCGAGCTGCTCCGTGGCCAGGGCGCGCAGCTTCGCGGGGTTGTGGGCGTTGGTCATCGCGTGCAGGTCGGACACGAAGAACAGGTCGTCGGGCCTGCCTTCGGCCGCCCAGCGCCGCAGGGCGCCGAGGTGGTTTCCGAGCTGGACGTGACCGGACGGCGTGATGCCGGACAACTGGACCACTGCGGGTTCCTCTCCTGGTTGTTGCCCCGGGAGGAGACCCGCCTGAGAAAGCGAGAAGGCCGCCCACCGGGGCGGCCTTCGCTGGTTTCAGCGCAGAGCTACGGGGCCGCCGGAGGGCGGCCACCACTGGGTGCTGTGCGCGTGCATGGCGGCAGTCTAGAACAGTTGCGGGTGCCGTGGGGCGGAACCGGGACTACCGTCGTGACATGTATGTCGTCTTGCTCACGTACACCGCGCCCATCGAGGAGATCGACCTGGCGCTGCCGGACCACGCCGAGTGGCTCGCGAAGCAGTACGAGCACGGGCACTTCCTGGCCTCCGGACGGCAGAAGCCCCGCACCGGCGGCGTGATCATCACGCGGCCGATGGCCCGGGGCAAGCTGGACGCCGTCCTCGCGACGGACCCGTTCGCGGTCCAGCACCTGGCGAGCTACGAGGTCATCGAGTTCTCACCGACCAGAACGGCGCCCGAGCTCAGGCTGGTCAACGAGGCGGTCGAGCACACGCACGCGTCCTGACGGGTTCAGGACAGGACGAGGGCCAGCCGGTCCGAGACCGGGTGGCACCGCGTCGTGGTCCACGCTGGTGTCGCCAGCAGTTCGGCCACCCGGGCCTGCAGGACGGACGACGTCAGGCGGTCGTCCACGTCCCATCCTGTGACATCGGTCACCGGCAAGTAGGTACGCGCCGCGGCCTCGTCCGAAGGCCACTGGAACGCCACCGCGATCGCGGAGCCGACCGCCGTCGCGCCGAGGAACCGCGTCCGGGCCCAGCCCTGGTGGTCGGTCACCACGGGCCGCGGTTCGCCCCGGGGCCAGTAGGGCACGCGGTCCTGGTGCGCATAGCGCGGGTCGATCGCGGGAGGCCCACCGGGCACCGCCTCCGCGCCCCCGCCGCCGGGCGGTTCGCGAAACCCGGCCCAGTCCTGGTTGAGGTACGTGACGGCGGTTCGCGTCTCCGTTTCGTCCACGACGTGACCGTAGGCCGGGCCGGCTCAGTGATCAATTGGTGGAGGAAGCGGCGCGCAATGGTTTTCGATCGGCGCGTTCTGATCTCCGCCGCGGCCTTCGGATCATTGCCGGCGACGATCATCGTCGTAACCGGAAATGCGATTTCCGTTTGTGGACAAGGGTTGTTCCACTGCAGGGCTCGATGATCGGAACGGCGGCGGCGATCATGAGGAAGGGGTGGAGCCGCTCAGGCCGCCTTCGCCAAATCGGTTTTCGCCCGCTTCAGCGCGAGCACCGGGCACTTCTTGCAGCGCGACGACGACCGGCAGCACTTCTTCTTGACCTTGCCCGCCTTCATCAGCTTGCGCACGACCGCGCGCGGGTCGTCGGGCTGCTTCTTGTCCTTCTTGCCCAAGGCCGGGCTCCCGGGTGACTCGACGGCGTAACCACCCTTAGGTTAGGTGAGCCTAACCGATCATGGGGCGTGGCGCTCCTCACACCGGAGCACCAGGTATTCTGGTGAGGTCCGCGTGTGGCCAAAGCCGGTCACGATGCCGGTGACGTGGCCCAGACGTATCCGCGCTGGCCACCCATCCGCCCGCGACGCGGCCACCCACCCGCCTTCGTAGTTCAGGAGTCTTCGCGTGCCCGCAGCCAGCGCCACCGCAGTCGAAACCGGCCGCGCGAGCGGCAAGACCCGGCCCGACCTGCGCAACGTCGCGATCGTCGCACACGTCGACCACGGGAAGACCACCCTGGTCGACGCCATGCTCCGGCAGTCCGGCGCCTTCGCCGAGCGCGCGGAGGTCGTCGACCGCGTCATGGACTCCGGTGAGCTCGAGCGCGAGAAGGGCATCACCATCCTCGCGAAGAACACCTCGATCCACCGCCAGACCCCCGGCGGCCAGATCACGATCAACGTGATCGACACCCCGGGCCACGCCGACTTCGGCGGCGAGGTCGAGCGCGGGCTGTCGATGGTCGACGGCGTGGTGCTGCTCGTCGACGCGAGCGAAGGCCCGCTGCCGCAGACCCGTTTCGTGCTGCGCAAGACGCTCGAAGCCGGCCTGCCCGTGATCCTGGTCGTGAACAAGGTCGACCGGCCCGACGCCCGCATCGCCGAGGTCGTCGAGGAGACCCACGACCTGCTGCTCGACCTCGCGAGCGACATCGAGGACGCCGACCTCGACGCGATCCTCGACCTGCCGGTGGTCTACGCCTCCGCGCGCGCCGGCAAGGCGAGCCTGGAGCAGCCGGCCGACGGCGGCCTGCCCGACAGCGAGAGCCTCGACCCGCTGTTCGACACGCTGCTGAGCCACGTGCCGGCGCCGGTCGCGGACCCCGACGCGCCGCTGCAGGCGCTCGTCACGAACCTCGACGCGTCCAACTTCCTCGGCCGCATCGCGCTGATCCGCATCCACGCGGGCCGGCTGCGCAAGGGCCAGACCGTCGCGTGGATGCGCGAAGACGGCTCGGTCCAGAACGTGCGCATCTCCGAGCTGCTCGTCACCGAGGCCCTCACCCGCGTGCCGGCCACCGAGGCGAGCGCCGGCGACCTGGTCGCCATCGCGGGCATCCCGGAGATCACGATCGGCGACACGCTCGCCGACGCCGAGGAGCCGACGGCGCTGCCGCGGATCACCGTCGACGAGCCGGCGATCTCCATGACCATCGGCGTGAACACCTCGCCGCTGGCCGGCCGCAACGGCGGCGACAAGGTCACCGCGCGGCTGGTGAAGGCGCGCCTCGACGCGGAGCTGATCGGCAACGTCTCGATCCGCGTGCTGCCGACCGAGCGCCCGGACACCTGGGAGGTCCAGGGCCGAGGTGAGCTGGCGCTGGCGATCCTGGTCGAGCAGATGCGCCGCGAGGGCTTCGAACTCACCGTCGGCAAGCCGCAGGTGGTGCTGCGCACGATCGACGGCAAGCTGCACGAGCCGTTCGAGCGCCTGTACATCGACTCGCCGGAGGAGCACCTCGGCGCGATCACGCAGCTGCTCGCCTCCCGCAAGGGCCGCATGGAGGACATGAGCGGCAACGGCACCGGCCGCATCAAGCTCATCTACGTGCTGCCCTCGCGCGGCCTCATCGGCTTCCGCACCGACTTCCTCACCGAGACCCGCGGCACCGGCATCGCGAACCACGTGTTCGAGGGCTACTTCCCGTGGGCCGGCGAGATCCGCACGCGGCACACCGGCTCGCTCGTCGCCGACCGCTCCGGGCCCATCACCGCGTACGCGATGATCCAGCTCCAGGACCGCGGCAGCTTCTTCGTCGAGCCCGGTGCCGAGGTCTACGAGGGCATGGTCGTGGGCGAGAACCCGCGCATGGAGGACCTCGACATCAACATCACCAAGGAGAAGAAGCTCACCAACATGCGCTCCTCCACCGGTGACGAGCTGGAGCGCCTCGCCCGCCCCCGCAAACTCAGCCTCGAAGAGGCGCTGGAGTTCTGCGCGAGCGACGAATGCGTCGAGGTCGCGCCGGAGGTTGTCCGCGTCCGCAAGGTGACGCTGGACATCGCGACCCGCGCGAAGGAGCGTTCGCGCGCGAAGAGCCGCGAGAACGGCTGACGCTTCCGATCCGAAGGGCGCCGCTCCACCCGGGGAGCGGCGCCCTTCGGCGTCTCCGGGGTTCGGCCGTGCCGCTCGCCGAACCGGGCCGGCTCCGCCACGGACCTCCACAAAACCCGCACCGCCGGAACCGGTTCCGCACACCGCCCGCGGGAACCGTGGCGGCCGCTCGCACGTCCACCGGTTGGCGGTATCCACTCCGGTGTCGGACGGCCTGGCCGGATGTGGGAATCTCGGTGCCGAGCAGGCGCCGGCATGGCAGCATGTCGGCTCGGGCCGTGGGGAAACGGGAGGGTTGCGCGTGCGGATGGGACGCAAGGCGGCGCCGGTGCTGGCGCTCGCGGGGGCGCTCCTCGCCGCGTGTTCGAACACCCCGCCGCCGCCCGTGGTGCCGTCCTCGGCGGCGACGAGCACTTCGGCGGAGCCCGCGGCGTCGCAGATCGTGGTGGGCATCGACGACGTGGTGGGCGGCTACAACCCGCACGCCATCGCCGATTCGTCCACGGTCACCACCGCCCTGTCGCAGCTGCTGCTGCCCTCGGTGTTCCGCCAGAGCGACGACGGCAAGCGCGAGCTCGACAAAACCCTCATGACCTCGGCCCAGGTCGTGTCGCAGATGCCGTTCACGGTCAAGTACGAGATCCGGCCCGACGCGTCCTGGTCCGACGGCGCGCCGGTCGCCACCGAGGACTTCATCTACCTCGCCGACGCCATGCGCACGCAGCCCGGCGTGATCGAGCCCGCCGGCTACCGGCTCATCAGCGACATCCAGCCCCGCGATGGTGGCAAGGGCGTGGAAGTCACCTTCAGCAAGCCGTACCCGGCCTGGCAGACGCTGTTCGACAACCTGCTCCCGCAGCACCTCCTGAAGGACGCTCCGGGCGGCTGGCGGGGCGCGCTGGCCACGAACTTCCCGGCCGTGGCGGGACCGTTCGCGATCAAGACCATCGACACCGCGCGCGGTGAGGTCGTGCTGCAGCGCAACGACCGCTACTGGGAGAAGCCCGCGGCCGTCGACACGCTGATCCTGCGCCGCTCCGACCCGGCCGGCATCGCGACCGCGCTGCGCAGCGGCAACGACCAGTTCTCGCTCACCCGCACCGACGCCAACGGCCTGCAGCTGCTCAACGAACTCGGCCCCGCCGTGAAGCTCACGACGGTGCCGCGGCCGGAGGCGGCCACGGTGCTGCTGCGGCCAGTCAGCGCGGCGCTGTCGGACAAGCAGGTGCGCCAGGGCGTCGCGGCCCTGCTCGACCGCGGCAAGCTCATCGCCGCGGGTGCCATGGGCGGCCCGTCGGCCGGGCTCAAGGCCGACGCGCAGGTGATCCCGCCGTCCGGCGCCGGCTACGCGCCCACGATCCCCGCGGGCCCGCCCGCCACCCCCGACCTCGCGAAGGCCGAGAGCTACTTCAAGGCCGCCGGCTACACGAAGGACGCCGGTGTGTGGCGCAAGGGCACCAAGACGCTGTCGCTGGTCATCGCGTCGCCGGGCCAGGAGGAGCCGTACGCGTCGATCGCGAAGGAGCTCTCGGACGAGCTCGTCGCCGGCGGCGTGCAGGTCAACACCATCACCCCGCAGCCGCGGGACCTGTTCTCGTCGCTGCTCGCCATGCCCGTGGTCAACGGCCAGCAGCAGGCGGGCCCGGACGCAGGAGGCAACGTCGGCGTCGACATCGCGGTGGTCCCGCAACCCGTCGGTGGCGACCCGGCGACCGCGCTCGCGTCGACCTTCGGCTGCGCGCCCGACCAGGCCACCGCGGACAAGACGAAGCCCGTCGTGCCCGCCAACTCCGCCGGCCTGTGCGACGAGAACCTCCAGGCCTCGATCGACTCGGCCCTCACCGGCACCACCCCACTGGCCGACGCGCTCAAGACCCTCGAACCCGAGCTGTGGTCGGCCAACGTCGTGATCCCGCTCTTCCAGGAAGCCGAGACCCTCGCTGTCGGCAAGGGCATCTCCGGCCTCACCCCGGGCCCGCCGATGCAGGGCCCGTTCGGCTCGGCCGTGAACTGGACCCGCGGCACGAACTGACGCCCGCAACGAGAAAGGGCTCCTCGAGCGAAATCCCCGAGGAGCCCTTTTTACGTGTCGCTCAGATCAGCTGCAGGCTCTCCGCGAAGTGGCACGCCGTCGGGTGGCCCTGACCGTGGTCGAGCAGCAGGGGTTCTTCCGTGGTGCACTTCTTGCGGCCCGCGTCGTCGAGTTCGTTCGCGAACTTCGGGCAGCGCGTGCGGAAGCGGCAGCCCGAGGGCGGGTTCGCGGGGCTCGGCACGTCGCCCGTGATCACGATGCGCTGGCGCGTGCGCTCCTTGCGCGGGTCCGGCACCGGGATCGCCGAGATCAGCGCCTGGGTGTACGGGTGGGCCGGGTTGGTGAACAGGTCCTCGGCCGGCGCGGTCTCCACGATCTTGCCGAGGTACATCACCGCGATGCGGTTGGACACGTGCCGCACCACCGAGAGGTCGTGCGAGACGAACAGGTACGACAGCCCGAGCTCCGCCTGCAGGTCCTTCAGCAGGTTGAGCACACCGGCCTGGATCGACACGTCGAGCGCCGACACCGGCTCGTCGAGCACGAGGACCTTCGGCTTGAGCGCGAGCGCGCGGGCGATGCCGATGCGCTGGCGCTGACCGCCGGAGAACTCGTGCGGGAAGCGGTTGCCGTGCTCCGGGCGCAGGCCCACGGTCTTCATCAGGTCGCGGACCTGCTGGCGGCCGCCGTTGTTGTACAGGCCGTGGATGCGCAGCGGCTCCGCGATGATCTCGTTCACCGGCAGCCGCGGGTCGACCGAGGCGTACGGGTCCTGGAACACGATCTGCATGTCGCGGCGCAGCCGCTGCAGCTCGCGCTTCGACATCTTCGCCAGGTCGCGGCCCTCGTAGGTGACCTTGCCGTCGGTGAGCGGCTGCAGCGCCAGCGCGATGCGGGCGGTGGTCGACTTGCCGCAGCCCGACTCGCCGACCAGCGCGAGCGTCTCGTGCGGGTAGATGTCGAACGACACGCCCGACACGGCCTGCACCGCACCCGTCGTGCGGCGGACGACGCCGCCGCCGCGGATGGGGAAGTGCTTGACCAGGTTCTGCGCGGAGAGGACGGGGGTCGTGCCCGCCGTGGCCTCGGTCATCAGTTCGTCTCCGTGTCGATCGCGGCGTCGACGGTGACCGGGATGGCAGCCGTGTCGGCCGAAGTGGCGCTGAACAGGTCGGCCGGGTCGTGTCCGACCACCTGCTCGGTGAAGTGGCAGGCCGCCCACTGCGTGCCGGGGCCGGCCACCAGCGGCGGCTCCTCCTCGTTGCAGATGTCCTGCGACAGCGGGCAGCGCGGGCTGAACGGGCAGCCCGGCGGCATGTTCGTGGTCGCGGGCGGCGAGCCGGTGATCGGCGTGAGCCGTTCGGTCTTCACGTCGAGCCGGGGCAGGCTGCCCAGCAGACCCAGCGTGTAGGGCATGCGCGGCGTGTAGAAGATCTCGTCGACGGTGCCGGACTCGACCACCTTGCCCGCGTACATCACGTGCACGCGGTCGGCCTGGCCGGCGATGACGCCGAGGTCGTGGGTGATCAGCACCATCGCCGCGCCCGTCTCCTTCTGAGCCGCCTGCAGCGCTTCGAGGATCTGGGCCTGCACGGTCACGTCGAGCGCCGTGGTGGGCTCGTCGGCGATGATCACGTCCGGGTTGTTCGCCATGGCGATGGCGATGACGACGCGCTGGCGCATCCCGCCCGACAGCTGGTGCGGGTACTCTTCCGCGCGCTGCTTCGGGTTCGGGATGCGGACCAGGTCCAGCAGGTCGATCGCCTGCTTCTTCGCCACGTCCTTGCGCACGTTGTGGTGCGCGGTGATCGCCTCGGCGATCTGGTCGCCCACGGTGTACACGGGGTTCAGCGAGGTCATCGGGTCCTGGAAGACCATCGAGATGCCCTTGCCGCGGACTTTGTTGAGCTCCTTCTCGCTGGCCTTCAGCAACTCGACTCCGTCGAAGCGGATCGAGCCGGAGATCTTGGCGGTGCGCGGCAGGAGACCCATCACGGCCATCGACGTCACGGACTTGCCCGAGCCGGACTCACCGACGATGCCGAGCACCTCGCCGCGCTGCAGCTGGTAGCTCACGCCGCGCACGGCGTTGACCACGCCTTCGCCGGTCGGGAACTGGACGGTCAGGTCCTCCACCACGAGGACGGGGTCGCCGCCGCGGGTGTTGGAGTCGTAGTCGGTCATGCGCGCACCTTCGTCTGCTGGGGGTCGAACGCGTCCCGCAGGCCGTCCCCGATGAAGTTGATCGTCAGCGCGATCAGGATGATGAAGACACCCGGGAAGTAGAACAGCCACGGGCGGGTGTCGACCGCCGTCTGCGCTGTGCTGACGAGCAGGCCGAGCGACGTGTCGGGCGGCTGGACACCGAAGCCGAGGAACGACAGCGCAGTCTCGAGCAGGATGCCGATCGACACCAGGATCGTCAGGTTGACGATGATCGCGCCGAGGGCGTTGGGCACCAGGTGCCGGAAGATGATCCGGGCGTCGCTCGCTCCGAGGGCCTTGGAGGCCTCGACGAACTCCTTTTCGCGCAGCGACAGCACGACACCGCGGGCGACCCGGGAGACGTACGCCCAGTACAGGCCGGCGATGACCACCGCGATCAGCCACCACGTGCCACCCACCTGGTGGGCCAGCACGGCGGCGACCGCGAGCAGCGGCAGCGTGAGCACGAGGTCGGCGATGCGCATCAGCAGCGTGTCGATCCAGCCGCGGTAGTAGCCCGCGACCGAACCCCAGATGGTGCCGACGACGGTCGCGAAGATCGCGATGAGGACCGAGATCTGCAGCGAGATCTGCGTCCCGCGCATCACCTGCGCCAGGGTGTCGTGGCCGACGGCGTCGGTGCCGAACGGGTGCGCGCCGGACGGCGGCGCCGAGTTGTCATCGGTGATGTTCCCCGGGCCGTACTTCCAGACCAGCGGGCCGACGTAGGCGAACAACACGATGAGGACGAACACCACGAGGCTGATCATGGCCAGCCGGTGCTGGAGGAAGCGGCGGAAGACCAGCTGGGCCTGGCTGCGTTCCTTGACGGTGAACTCCCGCTCGGGGGCGCCCTGCGGGGTCTGCGGGTCGTCCGGGGCGAAGCGGGAAGAGCCCAGGGTGGTGGGCGTGGCGGAGATCGCGTCGTCAGGCATAGCGGATCCTCGGGTCGAGCAGGCCGTAAAGCAGGTCGGCGATGAGGTTGAGCAGGATGATGAACGTGGCGGCGATGAGCAGCCACGCCTCCACGGCGTAGACGTCGCTCTGCTTGATCGCGTTCAGCAGGAACGCGCCCGCGCCCTGCCATTGGAACACGGTTTCGGTCACGACCGCGCCGCCGAGAATCGCGCCGATGTCCAGTGCGGTCACGGTGGTGAGCGGGATGAGTGCGTTGCGCAGCGCGTGCCGGCGGGTCACCGTCCACCGGGGCAGGCCCTTCGCGCGGGCCAGCCGCACGTAGTCGCTGTTGAGGACCTCGAGCATCGACGCGCGCTGGAAGCGGCTCCAGGCCGCGTACGAGGTCAGCGCCAGGGAGATCGTCGGCAGGATCAGGTGGCCGAAGACATCGCCGACTTGGGCCCAGAACCCGCCCGTCGTGATGATCGACGAGGACCCGATCGTGAAGAAGATCTGATCACCGACGGACGTGTTGATCCCGATGCCGATCTGCTTGAGCACGATGGCGAACCAGAACGACGGCATCGACAGGAACAGGAAGCCGAAGAAGGTCGCGGTGTAGTCGAACTTCGAGTACTGGCGGGCCGCGCTGATCACGCCGATGAGCACGGCGAGGATCAGGGCCACGATCATGGCCAGCACGATCAGCCGCAGGGTGATGCCGAAGCGGCCCCAGATCTCGTGGCCGATGTTGAGGTTCGACTGCACCGACGGGCCGAAGTCGCCGCGGAAGATGCCGACGATCCAGTTCCAGTAGCGCTCGAAGATGGGCTGGTCGAGGTGCAGCCGGATGCGCTCGAGCTCGATGACGCGCGGGGGCGGCGGCGGGTTTCTCTGGATCAGGTAGCTCAGCGGGTTGGCCGACAGGGAAACCATCACGAACACGACGAACGTCGAGACGATCAGGATCGGCACCGAGACGAGGAGCCGGCGCAGTGCGAAGGCAAGCATGGAGGTCTTCCTGCTCTGGACGGTGTTTCTGCCGGCGCCCGCCGCTGGTGGTGGCAGGGCCTGGCGACGAGACGGGGCAAATCTGGAGTTCGGGACGAAGCGGTCAATCTGACATGAACATACGGTGGGGGGCCGGCAAACCTGCCGGCCCCCCACCGGTTGTCCTGCGGGAATCTACCGGGTGGTGATCACTTCCGGATGCCCCACTCCGCCATGTTGTACACCGGCGCGTCCAGCGTCGAGTTGTTGCGGATGTTGGCGATCTTGTCCGAGGACGCGATGAAGGTCGGCTTCTGGTACAGCGGAAGCACGTACGCGTCGTCCGACATGATCTGGTCGGCCTGGTTCAGCAGGTCCGCGGCCTTGGTCTGGTCGGTCTCGGCGTTGGCCTCGCCGATCAGGTCGTCGACCTGCTTGTTGCTGTACTTGCCGTAGTTGCTGCCCTGACCGGTGACCCAGTTCTGGACGGCGCCCGCGAACGGGAACGGCGAGGCGACCCAGGCGAACACGATGATGTCGTAGTCGCCGGTGGTGGTGGTGTCACCGAGGTCGTCGGTGGACTGCACGTTCACCGTCACGCCGAGCTGCTTGGCGGCCTGCGCGAACAGCTCGCACTCGTCCTGGCGGATCTGGTTGCCGACGGTGTAGCGGATGCGCATCGGGGCGACGTTCTTGCCCGACGGGTCCACCAGCTGCGTGCCGTTGATCTTGTAGCCCGCGTCGGTCAGGATCTTCTTGGCCTTCTCGATGTCACCCGAGCCCTGGCCGGTGGACGAGACCACGTCCTTGTAGCCGGCCTGCTGCGGCATGAAGTTGTGGTTCTCGAGCGGCTGCACCTTGTTGGTGAACTGGCCGACCGTCTTGGCGATGATGTCCTTGCGGTTGATCGCCGTGAACAGGGCCTGGCGCAGCGGCTTCTGGGCGAGGAACTGGTTCTTCAGGTTGAAGTCGTAGTGCTCCCAGGTCAGGCCGAGGCCGATGAACGAAGAGACGTTCGGCATGTTCTTGACCTGGTTCACCAGGTCGACCTGCGGCTGCGGGTAGATGACCTGGACCTCGTTGTTCTGCAGGGCGGTGGGCTCCTGCGTGGCGTCGGTGATGACGCGGAAGATCACGCTCGACAGCTTGGGCTTGGCACCCCAGTACTTGTCGTTCGGGACCTCGGTGACCGACTGGTTGTTCACGAACTTCGAGATCTTCCAGGGGCCGCCGGACCAGGTCGGCACGGTGTCGCCGAACCACTTGTACGACGACGCGAGGCCGGCCGGGGTGTTGATGTCACCGTGCGCCTTGGCGAGGTGGGCGGGGTACATCGCGCCCGAGGAGCTCCACAGCTGGCGCCAGTCGGTGAACGGCTTGGAGAAGGTGACCGTCACGGTCTTGCCGTTGTCCGAACCTTCGACCTTGGACACCTGGTCGTAGCCCGAGGTGCTGGCCGCGGCGCAGTCGGGGCAGTCCTTGCCGTTCTGGACCTTCCAGTTGTAGACGAAGTCGTCCGCGTTGAACGGCGTGCCGTCGTCCCAGACCGCCTTCGGGTTGATCTTGTAGACGACCACCTGCGGGTTGGTGCTGGTGACGTCCGCGGACTCGACGAAGTCCTTGTTCAGCACCGGCTTGAGGTCGGGCGTCGAGTAGAAGGTGTAGGGCAGGATGCCCTTGGTGACCATGCCCGTTTCGAAGACGTTGCCCTCGGCCGAGGTGACGTTCCAGTTCGGGATGTTCTTCTCGATGGCGAACGTGACGTCGCCGCCCTGCTGCAGTTGGTCGGCCTGCGCCGAGTTGCAGCTGTTCGGGTTTTGGTCGCAGTCGGCGAATGCCTGCCCGGTCTGCACAGCACTGTTGCCGCCCCCACCGCCGCCACAGGCGGAGAGCAGAAGGGCCGCGCCCGCGACGAACGCACCGAGCTTCGCGGCGCGCGACCTAGTCGTCACTAACATTCATTCTCCTTGCTCGACGCCGTCGCGGGTTTGCGAGGCGACCTCTTCCTGACCGCGAGCTTCGATGTAATCGAGTTAGCTCACCGTAGTCGTGCAACCTAGGCAGTGGACAGCCGTCAAAACTATCGATCCGGACACGCTCAGTGAGATCGTGATGGAACAGCAATCTCGTCTTGCCTAGGCCCACCTTGGTTTCTGCGGTTGATCGACTACAGCGAGTAGCTGATCGTCGATCAGTGCAGTGCCCGGTCGGGGGACAGCCACGGCTCGGTTGGTCATTCGGCTCGGGGGACAATAACCGACGCGTTCCGCTTTGTGGACCCCGCGAATGGACTAGTCACACAGCCGTGACAAACCGGAAGTGAACAGGAATTGACCTGATCTCGTGAACGCCCGCGACCGTTTACCCGAGTGCGGGCCGGAGCGCCTGTCGGCCGGTATTCCCGACCCCGGCGCGGCCGGGGCGGAACCCGGTGAGCGGAACGTTCCGGGGCTCGGAACGCCAGGCCCGTACGGCCGCAGCGGGCTCATCCGTGCGGATCACGTCGTCCACGGCGCGTCGCGAAGACGGCTTCGCAGCGATTCGGGCCGTGCGCTGCGGCGCGGTTTCGCCCGGGCCGCAGCGCCTCGAACCGGTGCTTCCGGCTGCGGGGAGTACAGCTGATCTTCCGTCGCGCGTCCGGCGCTCGCGCGCGAACGGGTCCGGACCACTTCCCGGGGTCGCGGGTTCGCGGGCTCCGGCGCAGGGCGGCCGTGCCGGGGTTCATTAACCTGGAGGCCGTGATCCGGAAGCTGCTGCTCGTGCACGCCCACCCCGACGACGAGTCCATCACGACCGGCGGCGCGATCGCCCGGTACGCCGCCGAGGGGGCCGAGGTCTTCCTCGTCACGTGCACCCTGGGCGAGGAGGGCGAGATCGTCCCGCCGCGACTGGCGATGCTCGCTTCGGACGCGGCGGACCAGCTCGGGGGGTACCGCTCGGGTGAGCTGGCGGCGGCGTGCGCGGCGCTGGGCGTCACGCGGCACGAATACCTGGGCGGGATCGGGCGCTGGCGCGATTCGGGCATGGCAGGCACGCCGGCGGCGGACCACCCGCGGGCGTTCGCCGGGGGTTCGGCCGAGACGCAGGCCGCGCAGCTGGCAGAGCTGCTCGACGAGCTGCGTCCCCAGGTCGTGGTCACCTACGACTCCTTCGGCGGCTACGGGCACCCCGACCACATCCGCGCCCACGACATCACCATGGCCGCCGCGCCCCGCGCGGAATCGGTGCGGCGCGTCTTCCACGTCGTGCACTCGCGGGCCGCGGTCGACGCCGGGCTCGCCGAAGTGCGCGACCACGGCTCACCTTTTCGGATCCCGGCCGCCGAAGAGCTTCCGGGCACGCCGGATGAGAAGGTCACGACCGTGCTCGACATCGCGGCCCACCTCCCGGCGAAGTACGCCGGCCTGCGTGCCCACGAAACGCAGCTGACCGTCTCCGGAAGCACCGACGGGAAGGTCACGCACTTCGCGCTGACCAACGACGTCGCGCAGCCGATCCCGCCCGCCGAGTACTTCGTGCTCGCCCACGGGGACGCGGCCGGCGCGGAGACCGACCTGTTCGGCGGGCTGTGACGATGGCCGAGCCGCTCACCGCCGACCAGCGCCTGATGCTGGGCCTGCTCAGTTTCGACGCCTTGCTGCTCGCCCTGCTCGAACTGTTCTTCCTGCCGTTGCGCGTCGGCTCGCTCGGGCAGGTGCCGCTGCCGGTGACGGTGCTCGTCGGCGCCGTCGCCACGCCGTGGCTGGTGCTGACGGCCGCGAAGCTCGTGCGGCCCGGGTTGTCGTGGGTGCCGCTCGCCGTGTGGGTCGTCGTGATCTTCGGCGTCGGGCTCACCGGGCCCGGCGGCGATCTCGTTCTCGTGCAGGACTGGCGCGCGATCCTGCTCCTCGGCGCCGGCGCGCTGCCCGCGGCGCTCGTCCTCGGCGGCGGGCTCGGCCGCGCGGCCGGCGCGAGGGGACGCCGTCGTGGGTGAGGCCATTTCGGACCGGCACATCGTGGCGGTGCTGCGCCCGTTCGTCCGGGCCTGCGCGCCGGTGCTCGACGCGCTGCGCGAAGCCGACCCGTTCGGCCTCCGCGCCCGCGCCGTTCAGGAGAAGCTGGACGCCGGTGCGAAGAAGAGGGTGCTCGACGCGCTCACGTCGGTGAAGGTGCCCGGCACCGCCGCGTGGGGCGCGATGGACATCGACCAGCGCGCCGGCTGGTGGATCAACCGCGTCGGCAGGCTCACGGCGGCGCTGACCTCCGTCCCCGGCCTCGGCGGCGCGCTCGCCGACCGGCTGCCGGTGCAGGACGCGCTCGGCGCAGCCTCACAGGGCTTGCTGCTGTGCGCGATCGCGGGTGAGTACGGCGTGACCGACGTCGGCAGCCGCGTCCGGCTGATCGCGGCGGTGCTGTTCGACCGCGACATCGACCCGGCGCTCGCAGGCGGCAGGAACGCCGACGAGTCCGCAGAGGACAGTGAAGCCGCGCGGCTCACCGAAGAGCTCACCGAGTCCAAGCGGACCCGCGGCAAGGTGACGGTGCGGGCCGTCGCCGGCACGCTGTGGCGGCTCGGCCGCTCGTTGCTGAGCATCACCGACGAACTCGAGAAGCGCCCACGCGGCCGCTTCTACCACCGGGCCCTCGGGCTGGTGCCGGTCGTCGGCGCGGCGGGCGACTACTTCGGTGAGCGCTCCGGGCTCAAGGTCGTGTGGAAGCGCGCGCACGAGTGGCTCATGGCCAACTCGTTCTGGGCGCGCTAGCCGTCACCGCCAGAACAGGAACGCCGCTTGCCCGATCTGCGCGGCGACGTCGCTGCCGCCCAGTGCGTCGAAGATCAGGCCCGCGACGTACCAGAGCGCGTCGGCGAACGGGCGGAACACGAAGAGCAACGCGAAGAGCACGAGCGGCGCCCACGGCCGCACGCGAGCGCCGAACGCCCGCGCCTGCGGCGAGAGGTACGGTTCGAGCGCGCCCCAGCCGTCGAGACCCGGGATGGGCAGGATGTTCAGCAGGAAGGTCATCACCTGCAGCAGCGCCAGGTAGGACAGTCCGTAGAACAGGCCTGCCGCCATCGGCACCGTCGCCGCGATGAGGCACAGCGCGGCACCCACGGCGAGGTTCGACAGCGGGCCGGCGAGCGAGACCCACGACGACGTCGCACGGCTGCGCAGCGCGCCCCGGTTGATCCACACCGCGCCGCCGGGCAGCGGGATGCCGCCGATGAGGAGGAAGATCAGCGGCAACAGGATCGACAGGACGGGGTCGGTGTAGCGCCGGACGTCGAGCGAGAGGTAGCCCTTCTGAGCTACCCCGGCGTCGCCGCCGCGGTAGGCGACGAACGCGTGCCCGAACTCGTGCAGCGTCAGCGAAGCGATCCAGCCGCCTGCCACGAGGAGAACGACGCCGGTGATGAAGAGCGGGTCCCGGTCGCCCAGGAGAGTCGAAGAATCACCGTATGCCGCGAGGAAACCTCCGAGGACGGCGACTGCGAGGATGCCGATGAAGACCGGGCTGGGCCGCACTGCTGATCTCTGCACCCCACCAGTCTTCCGTATGCCCGGTGTGAAGTCTTCGGCGTGTCCCCTTGCGCGATCGGCCCGAGGTATCCCCCGAACTCGCTACTCCGCTTGACCTGACCGCACTACACGGGTGTAATCACAGTGATGTCATTCGCTGTCGAGAGGGGACAGCGGATGTCGTTTCACCACCGCCAGCCTGGGGAGTGCGTAGGAGCGAGGAGGCGGACGTGCGGTTGGAAGCAGAAGGCTCGAGGGCCGAAAACAGGGAGTGGGGGCACGTCGTGGGTTGGGGCGAGAACCCTGAGCAGCAGCTGGGGGATCTGACCGACCTGTTCGACGTCCCCGAGGAAGAGCAGGACTGGCAAGAGCGCGCCCTGTGCGCGCAGACGGACCCCGAGGCGTTCTTCCCCGAGAAGGGCGGCTCGACCCGCGAAGCCAAGCGCATCTGCCTCGGCTGCGAGGTCAAGGACGAGTGCCTCGAGTACGCCTTGGCGCACGACGAGCGCTTCGGCATCTGGGGCGGCCTGTCCGAGCGGGAACGGCGAAAGCTGAAGAAACGCGCCATCTAGCGGGGCCTGCGCGAGGGGTGGGGTGTGTCCGCGGAAAGCGCGGACCATCTCGCTCCGGCGGTGTTTTCAGGGGGTGCAACCCCCAGACCCCGCCCGGGGGCACGCCCCCGGGCCCCCACGTGTGGTCGCCGTGGTGAGGCGCGGTTGCCCTGAGGGCAAGCTGCAGAAGGCAATCGAGGTGCCCGGCGGGACCTGTCACGTGGTCGTTTGGGGCAGGTTTTGGGGACCAGTTTTTCAACGGTGATTTCCCGGGCTGCGGCGCTGGCGGCGGGTTGTCGGGTAGGTCGCCGTGGGCGGGCGCTGGTGCGCCGAATTCGGTGGTGTTCCGTGGGATGCGGCGCTGGTGGCGTGGCTGCGGCGTGCCGGCGGGGTGCGTTGCGTGCGGGTTTGAGGTGCCCGGTGTGCGGGCCGCAGCAGTCCTGAACCGATCGAGGCGCGGGGGTGGGGCGTCGGGTGTTTGGGGTGCGGGTGCGGTGGGTACTCGGCGGGCACTCCAGGTTGGCGTGTGGTTCGGGTGCGCGGGATTTCTGTTGTGGCAGGGGATTTCGCGGTGGGAAAGTGCCGGGTGGCGGTAGTTGTGCCGTCCCGGTGGGTGTCGCATGTGGTCGGTCGGGGGCCGGCGTCCCGAGGGGTGGACGGGGGTTCGCCCGGTGTGGCGCAAACGTCACTGTGATGAGGTTCGCGGAACGCGAGCGCGTGAGACGGCGGAAAGGGCTGCGTGGGTCCGCCGTCGCGGGCCGGGGCGAAGCCGTAGGGTGACCGCACCCGCCCAGCCCTGACCAGGAGTGGTTGTTGACCCGCACCGTCGCTCCGTCCGCCGTGAGGACGTTGCCCGTTCTGGCCATTGTGGTCTGTCACGACGGCGAAGAGTGGCTGCCGCTCGCCCTTTCTTCCTTGCGGCGCAGCACAGTCCGGCCCCGGCACGTGCTGGCGGTCGACACCGGCTCCACCGACCGGACGGCGAAGCTGCTCGCCGAGGCCGCCGAACCCGGCGGCGTCGCGGCGGGACCCGACGCGCAGCCGGTGCTGTCCGGCGTCATCACTCTTTCGAGTGAAACCGGCTTCGCGGCGGCGATCGCGGCGGCCGTGGAGCACGCCGTCGAACGGTGGGGCGACCCCGGATCGTGGCTGTGGCTGCTGCACGACGACTGCGCACCCGAACCCGACTGCCTCGACCAGCTCTTGCACGCCGCCGAGGAGAACGCGTCGGCGAAGGTGCTCGGGCCGCTCGGGCTCGACTGGGCCGAACCGCGGCTGATCGTGGAGGCGGGCCTGTCCACGGACGCGTCCGGGCACCGCCAGCAGATGGCCGCGCCGGGCGACGAGCCGAGCGAGGTGCTCGCCGTGCCGAGCGCGGGATCGTTGGTGCAGCGGGAACTCTGGACCGAGCTCGGCGGCTTCGACCCCGAATTCCCCTTGCTGCGCGAAGATCTCGACTTCGGCTGGCGCGCGAACGCCGCCGGCGCCCTCGTGCTGTCGGTGCCCGCCGCGCGCGTGCGCCACGCCCGCGCGCTCTCGACCGGCCACCGCGCGCCCGACGCGGCCGGCCGCGCGCTCGCGGCCGTCAACCGGTCCCACGGGCTGCGCGTGTTCCTCGTGAACTGCCCGGCGCCCTCGTTCTGGTTCGGGCTCGTGCGGCTGCCTGTGCTCCTGTTGCTGCGGGCACTCGTCTTCTTCGTCCTCCGGCGCACGAGCGAGGCCGGCGCCGAGCTGTCCGCGCTCGCGTACCTGACGAGCGGCCGCGGCCGGCTCCGCGAGGCCCGCGCGCAACGGCGGCAACAGCCCCGGCCCGGCACCGTGAAGGGACTTTTCGTCGGCCGTCTCACACGGCTGCGCAACGCCGTGCGCGCCGGTGTCGTCGGGCTCGTGCGCCGAGGTGTGGAGAGCGACGTCGCGCTCGGCACCGTGCCCGAAGACGTCACGGACGAGCCCGCGTGGATCCCGCCGGAAGCACTGGGCGCCGCGCACCGCCGGCCCGTCGGGCCCGAAGCGCTGCCCGCCGGTGCCCTGCGCGGCCTCAGCTCCCGCGGCTCCGGGCTGCGGCGGCCGGGCACGGTCGTCGCCGTCACGGTGCCGGCCGCACCCGGAGCGACAACGCCAGACGCACCGGAAACCCAAGCGGCAGCGGAAAAAACCAGCCCGGACCGCACCGACGAGGCTCCCCGGCCGTCGCCCGCCCCGCGCCCGGCGCCCGCCCGCGAACCCGGCCTCGTGTTCGTGGCGGTCAACCGCCGCCGCGTGCTGGCCGCGACGGTCTTCGCGCCGCCCTTGGTGCTGACAGTCCTGCTCACCGCGCTCGCGTTCGCCGTCAACCGCGGCCGCCTCGGCCTCGACCTGTCCGGCGGCGCGCTGCTGCCCGTCGGCGGGCTCGGTGAGGTCTGGTCCACGTACCTTTCGCCGTGGCACGCGGTTTCCGGCGGTACGGGCGCGCCCGCCCCGGCGACGCTGCCCGTGCTCGGTTCCCTCGGCGCGATCTTCACGCCGCTCGGCGGTCCCGCGGCGCTCGTGGCGATCCTGCTCATCGGTGATCTCCCGCTCGCGTTCCTCAGCGCGTACGTGGCCACCCGCAGGCTGCCCGTGCGCCGCTGGGTCCGCGCGATCGTCGCGGCGACGTACGCGCTGCTGCCCGCCGCCACCGCCTCGGTCGCGCAAGGCCGGCTCGACGTGGTGGTGGTCCACCTCGTGCTGCCGCTCGTCGTCGCCGGGATCGCGCGGCTGCTCACGCGCCCGGGCACGCGGTGGTTGCACGTCTCGGCGCTGTCGGCGTTCGGCGTCGCCCTGCTCGGCGCGTTCTCCCCGCTCGCGCACGCTCTCGCGCTCGTCGGCCTGCTCGTCGGCTTCGTGGTGCTGCCCGCGCCGACGGGGCTCGGGCGCCGGGTCGCGTCGGTCGGGATCGTGGTGATCCTGCCGCTCGTGCTGCTCCTGCCGTGGCCGACGGTGCTGCTCGAACACCCCGAACTGCTGCTGCACGGCCTGGGTGGCCCGGCCGCGCCCGTGTCCGGCGCCAACCTGGCGGGGCTCACGCCGGGCGGGCCCGGTGCGTGGCCGATCGGCGTCGCGGTGCTGGCGGCCACGCTCGTCGCGCTCGTCGTGCGGCCGACGAAGCAGGTGGCCGGCGGGCTCGCGCTGGCGGTGCTCGGTGTGGCCGGTGTAGTGCTCGTGCGCCAGTTCCCGATCGCTCCGATGCAGGGTGGCGCGCCCGAGCCGGGGTTCACCGGCGTGCCGCTGCTCGTCGTCGGCGCGGGCCTGCTGTGGGCCGTGCTCGCGACGTGGCAACGCGGCGGCGCGGCGAGCGTGCCGGCGCCGTGGCTGCCGAAGGTCGCCGGCGTCGCCGGGATCGTCGTGCTGGCGGCGCTCGCCGCGAGCGCGGCCGGCACCGGCACCGAAGGCCCGCTGACCGCACGGCCGCGCCCCGCGCTCGCCCCGGAGGTCGCCGCCGACGTCGCTGCGTCCGGGCGCGCCGTGCTCGACCTGACCGAGCCGCAGCCCCGCCAGGCCGGTGGCCGGCTCGCGCGCTACGGCGACGACCAGCTCGCCCCGACCCCCGGCACCCCCGCGCGGCTCGCCGGCTGGCGCACCGCGCTGCTGACGGGCGACGCGAACGCCGTGAAGTCCGCGGTCGCGGCCGCCGCGATCTCCGGCGTCGAGTACGTCGTCCTCCCACCCGGCAGCAACGCGCAGGCGCTGGGTCAGCTCGCCGGTGACCTGGTCGCCGGCGCCGCCCCGATGTCCGACGGGCGCCCCGTCGTGCGGCTGCTGCCCAAGGCGGGTGCGGTCACGCTGATCTCACCCGAGCTGGCCAAGGCGGCCGTGACCGGCGGCGGCGCGCCCGGCGCGGCACCCGGCGTCTCGCCCGTCGACGCGCAGCTGCCCGACGTCCGCGTCCGCGCGTCCGACGGCCCCACCGGCCGGCTGCTGGTGCTGGCGGCCGAGCAGGAGGCGGGGTGGCAGGCGAGCGTGAACGGCAAGTCCGTGCCGATCGTGCCCGCGTGGGGGCACCAAGTCGCGGTGTCGATCCCGGCGGCGTCCTCGGAGGTCTCGCTCGCGTTCCCGGGCACCGAACGCAGCCTCCTGCTGCTCGTGCAGCTCGCCGCCGTCCTGTTCACGGCCCTGACGGCGGTCCCGTCCCGGCGGCGGATCCCGCAGCCGGGCGGTCGCGCTTCCGCGACCGCCCGGGCTCACTCGCCTTCGATCACGTCCGGCTCGACGCCGAGGTAACCCGCGACCTGTTCCACCAGCACGTCGTGCACGAGCTCCGCCAGCTCCGACGGGTCCTTCGCCCGGGCCTCGAGCGGGCGCCGGTACAGCACGATCCGCGCGCGCGTGGGCAGGCCGGCGGGGTCGACCCCGGCCGGGACCAGCCGCGACAGGGGCACGGCGCCGTCGTGGAGCACACCCTCGGCCGGCGTGCGGCCGTCGGGGCGGACTTCGGGCACTTCGTCGACCGCGACGTCGAGCTTGGTCAGCTCGTGGCGCCAGCGGGCCTCGATGGGCTCGAGCGCGTCGAGGACCAGCGCGTCGAACTTCTCCGCGCGGCTCGAGGCGGCGGGCAGGGACGCCGGGTAGAGCGGTCCGCGCAGGCCGCGGCCGTGCCGGTCCCTCCGCAGTCGCTGCCGTTGTCGGTAGTCACGAGCCGTCGCCACCGCGCAAGTCTATGCGGTCGCCGGGGTCACGCGCGTGTCGCCGGGGCCCCCTTGCGGCGACGCGCTATCGTTCTGGATCGTGCGGAGCGTACGGAAATGTTCGCGGACCGGGTGTCCTGAGCCCGCTGTCGCCACGCTCACGTATGCGTACAGCGATTCGACCGCCGTCGTAGGTCCGCTCGCCACCGCGTCCGAGCCCCACTCGTACGACCTGTGCGAGGCCCACGCGCTGCGGCTGACCGTGCCGAAGGGCTGGGAGGTCGTGCGCCACGAGGGCACGTTCGCGACCCCCGAGCAGTCGGCCGACGAGCTGACCGCGCTGGCCGAGGCCGTCCGCGAGGCGGGCCGCTCGGACCGGCCGGCGCCGCCGCCCGAGCCCGAAGGCCCTTCGGGCAGGCGCGGGCACCTCCGCGTGCTCCCCGGGCGCGCCTGAACCCCGCTCCCGCCGGTAGGCTTTCCGCGCGGCGCGATCGGCGCCGTTGACGAGAAACTGACGGCGGGGAGACGGCGTGCCAGATCTTTCGGGCATCGTGAAGGCCTACGACATCCGCGGTGTGGTCGGCGAACAGCTCGACGCGGCGCTGGTACGTGATTTCGGGGCCGCGTTCGCGCTGCTCATCAAGACGGAGTCGCCGTCGGTGGTGATCGGCCACGACATGCGCGACTCGTCCCCGTCGCTCGCGGCCGCGTTCGCCGAGGGTGTGACGTCGCAGGGCCTCGACGTGGTGTCCATCGGTCTGTGCAGCACCGACGAGCTGTACTTCGCGTCCGGTTCGCTGAACATGCCCGGCGCGATGTTCACCGCGAGCCACAACCCCGCGAAGTACAACGGCATCAAGATGTGCCGCTCGGGCGCCAGCCCCGTCGGGCAGGACACGGGCCTGTCGGAGATCCGCGACACCGTCGAGCAGGGCGTGCCCGCGTTCGAGGGCAAGGCCGGCACCGTGACCGAACGCGACGTCCTGGGTGACTACGCCGCCTACCTGCGGCGGCTCGTCGACCTCACGCACTCGCGGCCGCTGAAGGTCGTGGTCGACGCCGGCAACGGCATGGGCGGCCACACCGTGCCCACGGTCTTCGCGGGCCTGCCGATCGAGGTCGTGCCGATGTACTTCGAGCTCGACGGCACCTTCCCGAACCACGAGGCCAACCCGCTCGACCCGAAGAACATCGTCGACCTGCAGGCCAAGGTCCGCGAGGTCGGCGCCGACGCCGGCCTGGCGTTCGACGGCGACGCCGACCGCTGCTTCGTGGTCGACGAGCGCGGCGAGCCTGTGTCGCCGAGCGCGATCACGGCGCTCGTGGCCGTGCGCGAGCTGGCCAAGGAGCCGGGCGGCACGGTCATCCACAACCTGATCACGTCGAAGGGCGTGCCGGAGATCGTCGCCGAGCACGGCGGCAAGCCGGTGCGCACGCGCGTGGGCCACTCGTTCATCAAGGGGGAGATGGCGCGCACCGGCGCGATCTTCGGCGGTGAGCACTCCGCGCACTACTACTTCCGCGACTTCTGGCGGGCCGACACCGGCATGCTGGCCGCGCTGCACGTGCTGGCGGCACTGGGCGAGCAGGACGGCCCGCTGTCCGCGCTCACCCAGGACTTCTCGCGCTACGCTGCCTCCGGAGAGATCAACTCGACGGTGTCCGACCAGGTCGCGCGGATGCTCGCGGTGAAGGACGCGTACGCGGGCAAGTCGGGCGTCGAGATCGACGAACTCGACGGCCTGACCGTGCAGCTCCCGGGCGGCGCGTGGTTCAACCTGCGCCCGTCCAACACCGAGCCGCTGCTGCGGCTCAACGTGGAGGCCGCCGACCGCGCCGCGGTCGAGGCGCTGACCGACGATGTTCTGGCAATTGTCCGGGCCTGAACCGGGCAGGCCGGAGGCACTTTCCGAACCGAACCGTGTCCGGAAGGTGCCTTATCCGGCTCACCTGCGCGTGGTATGGAGGAACCATGGCCATCACGCTTGACGCACAGCTGCTCGAGATCCTCGCGTGCCCGTCGCCGGATCACGCGCCGCTGCGCCCCGGTACGCCGGAGGACGCGGGCGCTGATGCGCTGACCTGCACCGAATGTGGCCGGGTGTACCCGGTCCGCGACGGGATCCCCGTGTTGCTGCTCGAAGAGGCCGTGTTCAGCGGCGACCACACCCCCGGCGAGCCGGATGACAGCCGTGCCGACAGTGCTTGACGATTCGCTCCTCGACGACCCCGCGCGGCTGGCCGAAGCCGACAGCGCGGGACTGCTGCGTGCCGCCGCGATGGCCGGCGCGCAGGTGCGGGCGACCGCCGAAGCAGCGGCCGAGCTGGAGCTGAGCGACCGGCTCGACCTGGGGCGCCCGCGTTCGCTCGTGCTCATCGACCGCCCCGGCGTCAGCCGCACGCTCACGCGCCTGCTGGCCGCCCTGCTCGCTCCGTCGTGCCCGGTGCCGGTCGTGGTGGCCGAGACCGTGCCGTCGTGGATCGGCGCGCTCGACGTGGTGTTCGCGCACACCGACGACGCGGGGGACCGCGAGCTGGCCGCTTCCCTGGAGCGGGCCGCCCGGTTCGGCGCGTCGGTGGTGCTGTCGGCGCCGTCGGAGGGCCCGGTCGCCGCGTCCGTGGCCGGCAAGGGCGTGCTGCTCGCGCCGCGCATCCCGGTGCCGCCGGAGCTCGCGTTCCCGCGCGGGCTCGCCGCCGGGCTGCTCGCGGCCAACGCGCTCGGCCTGCTCGTGGCCGACGTCCAGGCGCTCGCCGACCAGCTCGACCTCGAGGCCGAGAAGGACTACTTGGCCCGCGAGTCGTTCGCGAACCCGGCCAAGGCGCTCGCGCTGCGGGTCGCCGACCGGCTGCCGCTGCTGTGGGGCCTCGACCCGGTGGCCGTCGCCGTCGGGGAGCACGCGGCCCACGCGTTCGCGGCTCACGCGGCGCTCGTGTGCGACGTGGAGGATTACCGGCAAGCGCTTGCGCGACCGGCGCTTCGAAGATTGGTGCAATCGGGCGGCGGAGAGCGTGACATCTTCGCCGATCCTGACGACTCACCCGGTGGAACCGCCACGAGAGTGCTCCTGCTCTCGGTGCGGACCGGGCCTGCCGCCGAGGCGGCCCGCTACCAGGCCGAGGAGTTCCTCCCGGGTTCGGACGTGATCGCGCCCGCCGAGGAGATCGAGGCGGACGAGATCGTCCGGGCCGCGGTGCTCGCACTGCGGTTCGAGCTCGCCGCCGTCTACCTCGGGCTCGCGGCGGGCAGCATCGGCGGCGCCGGGAAGTTCGAACCGGCCAACGCCTGACGGCTCACGGAACCAGGGGGAGGAAGTGCGGACGGCTGCCGCGGGGCGGGAGGCGTGCGCACGACATCGGCTCCGGCCGATGGGAAGGATGGGGAGTGACAGTGGAGCTGTTGCGCAACGCCGTACGGCCCTACGCGTGGGGATCGCGCACCGCGATCCCGGAGCTGCAGGGCCGTCCGGTGCCTGCGCCACACCCTGAGGCCGAGTTGTGGATGGGCGCGCACCCGGGGGACCCGTCGCACGTGGTCGGCCCCGACGGCACCGAGCGGAGCCTGCTGGAGCTGGTGGAGGCCGATCCGGTCGGTCAGCTGGGGGAGCGCTGCGCCGGCCGGTGGGGTGGCCGGTTGCCGTTCCTGCTCAAGATCCTGGCGGCGGAGGAACCGCTGTCGATGCAGGCGCACCCGTCGGCGGCGCAGGCCGCGGAGGGGCACGAGCGGGAAGAGCGCCTCGGGATCCCGCGTGACGCGGCCAATCGCAATTACCCGGATCCGACGGCGAAGCCCGAGCTGGTGTGCGCGCTGACCGAGTTCCACGCGCTGGCCGGGTTCCGGGATCCGCAGCGCACGGTGAAGCTGCTGAAGGCGATCGAAACGCCGGGGCTGGCGAAGTACACCGGGTTGCTGGAGGCGCAGCCGGATCCGGCGGGGCTGCGGGCGCTGTTCACGACGTGGATCACGTTGCCGCAGGCGTCGCTGGACGAGCTGTTGCCCGAGGTGCTCGACGCGTGCGTGCGCCACGTCGCCGACCACGGCGAGTTCGCGGTGGAGTGCCGGACGATCCTGGAGCTGGGCGAGGCGCACCCGCGTGACGCCGGGGTGCTGGCCGCGTTGCTGCTCAACCGGCTGACCCTGCGCGCGGGCGAGGCGATCTACCTGCCGGCGGGCAACCTGCACCTGTACCTGTCGGGCACGGCCGTGGAGATCCTGGCCAACTCCGACAACATCCTGCGCTGTGGTCTCACGCCGAAGCACGTGGACGTGCCCGAGCTGCTGCGGGTGGTCGACTTCGCGTGCGGCGAGATGCCCGTGCACCACGGTGAGTGCGCCGGCGAGATGGCGGTGTACCACACGGACGCGCCGGAGTTCGAGCTCTCGCGCATGGAGTGGCAGGACGGCGACGCCGCCGAGCTGGTGGTCGACTGCACCGGCCCGCAGATCCTGCTCTGCACCGCCGGCGACCTGCTGGTCACCGCCGCGGACGGCGAGCAGGTCGAACTGCGCCGCGGCCAGTCGGTGTGGCTGCCCGCCGCGGACCCGGCCGTGGCCGTGCGCCCGCTGGACGGGGCCCGCGCGCAGCTGTTCCGCGCCACGGCGGGCACCTGCGAGGACTGACCCGCCTCCCCCGAGAAGTTCACGCGGCCGGAAACCGCCCGTAGGGCCTGGTCCTCTAGGCTCCCGATCGGGCATTTCGGGAATCCGTCCGCGCGAACAGACAGGGGAGCAACTGTGTCAGCTGGTGGCGGTACCAAGGCGATCATCGCTGCGCTCGCGGCCAACGCCGGGATCGCGGTGGCGAAGTTCGCCGGGTTCCTGGTCACGGGGTCGTCGTCGATGCTGGCCGAGTCGGTGCACTCGCTGGCCGACACGTCGAACCAGGGGCTGCTGCTGCTCGGGAAGAAGACGTCCCAGCGCGAGGCCACGCGGGAGCACCCGTTCGGCTTCGGGCGCGAGCGGTACTTCTACTCGTTCATCGTCGCGCTGATGCTGTTCACGCTCGGTGCCGCGTTCGCTCTGTACGAGGGGATCCACAAGATCCTCGAACCCGAGCCGCTGGAGTCGCCGCTGGTCGCGGTGATCATCCTGCTCGTCGCGATCTGCCTGGAGGGCTACAGCTTCTTCACGGCCATCGGCGAATCGCGCAAGATCAAGGGCCGCGTGACCTGGTGGCGGTTCATCCGCCAGGCCAAGGAACCCGAGCTGCCCGTGGTGCTGCTCGAGGACACGGGCGCGCTGATCGGTCTCGTGTTCGCGCTGTTCGGCGTCGGCCTGTCCGTGCTGACCGGCGACCCGGTGTGGGACGGCATCGGCACCGTGTTCATCGGCGCGCTGCTCGGGGTGATCGCCGTGATCCTCATCGTCGAGATGAAGAGCCTGCTCATCGGCGAGGGCGCGACCGACAGCCAGCTCGGCACGATCGTCGACGAGCTCGCCGCGGGCAAGGTCGAGCGCGTGATCCACATCCGCACGCAGTACCTCGGCCCCGACGAACTGCTGGTGGCCGCCAAACTCGCGTTGATCCCGGGCCTCGACACGGCCGAAATCGCCACCGCCATCGACGACGCGGAGGCGCGCGTGCGCGCGAAGGTCCCCGTCGCGTCGCTCATCTACCTGGAACCGGACCTCGACCGCGACGCACGGTGATCAACTCCTGGCGCGCAGGGGGGCCTTTGCCGCGTTAGGGTGATTCACCCGATTACGTGCAGGGGGCATCGCAGGAGGTTCACCGTGCCTGGGCAGGGCTTGTGGCGCACCAAGTCGATCGAGCAGTCCATCTCGGACACCGACGAGCCGGAAACCAAGCTCCGGAGAAACCTGAGCGCCTGGGACCTCACGGTGTTCGGCGTCGCGGTCGTCATCGGTGCCGGCATCTTCACGCTCACGGCGCGCACGGCGGGTGACTACTCGGGCCCGTCGGTGTCGCTCGCGTTCGTCTTCGCCGCGATCGCCTGCGCGCTCGCGGCCCTGTGCTACGCCGAGTTCGCCTCGACCGTCCCGGTCGCGGGCAGCGCGTACACGTTCTCCTACGCCACGTTCGGCGAGTTCATGGCGTGGATCATCGGCTGGGACCTCATCCTGGAGCTCGCCGTCGGCGCGGCCGCGGTGTCGAAGGGCTGGTCGGTCTACCTCGAAACGGTGCTGGGGTACCTGTTCGGCGCGGGCGCGAAGACGAGCGTCGACCTCGGCTGGGTCACGATCGACTGGGGCGCGCTGGTGGTCGTCGTCGTGCTGGCGACGCTGCTGACCGTCGGCACGAAGCTGTCTTCGCGGTTCTCCATGGTGATCACGGGGATCAAGGTCGCCGTGGTGCTGTTCGTGATCATCCTCGGCATCTTCTACGTCAAGGGCGCGAACTACACCCCGTTCGTCCCCGAGGGCGAGTCCGGTGGCACCGGTCAGAGTGGTGTGGACCAGTCGCTGTTCTCGCTCGTGGCCGGTGGCGGCAGCAGCTCGTTCGGTGTGTTCGGTCTCCTCGCCGGTGCCTCGCTGGTGTTCTTCGCGTTCATCGGCTTCGACATCGTCGCCACCACGGCCGAGGAGACCCGCAACCCGCAGAAGTCCGTGCCGCGCGGCATCTTCGGCTCGCTGGCGATCGTCACGGTGCTGTACGTGGCGGTGTCGCTCGTGGTCGTCGGCATGGTGCCCTACGCCGAACTCGCGACGTCCGCCGGCGACGGCAACCACAAGACCCTCGCGACGGCCTTCTCCGCCAACGGCGTCGATTGGGCCGCGAACGTCATCTCCGTCGGCGCGCTCGCCGGCCTCACCACCGTCGTCATGGTCCTGATGCTCGGCCAGGTGCGGATCATCTTCGCGATGTCGCGCGACGGCCTCATGCCGCGCGGGATGGCCAAGACGGGCGAACGCGGCACCCCGACGCGCGCGACGCTGCTCGTCGGCGGCCTGGTCGCCGTCGCCGCCACGTTCTTCCCGGCCGACAAGCTCGAGGAGATGGTGAACGTCGGCACGCTGTTCGCGTTCGTGCTCGTGTCCGCGGGCGTGCTGGTGCTGCGCCGGACGCGACCGGATCTGCCGCGCGAGTTCCGCGTGCCCGGGGTGCCGGTGATCCCGATCCTCGCGATCCTGGCGTGCCTGTGGCTGATGCTGAACCTGACGGTCCTGACGTGGCTGCGGTTCCTCGCTTGGATGGTGCTGGGCGTCGTCATCTACTTCGCCTACAGCCGCCGCCACTCGCTGCTCGGCGAGCGGACCGCCGCGGGCGGGGAACCGTCGGCCGTGGGAGCGAAACCGGCACCTTCAGAGGACTGAACCACTGACTGGGACGGCCCGTCACCCAAGCCCGGTGGCGGGCCGTTTTGTGTTGTCTACCAGGGGATTCAGCGAAGTTCGGGAAGGTTGCTCCACGTGGCCGACTTGTTGCCTAATTCAGAATGATCACAGGATGATCACTGGCAAATCTCGGTTCGGCTCGACCTCTCGAACGCAGGGTGATCGGACGAGCCGTATGCGATACCGTCCGGCTCTGCTTCCCTCTGACGGGTTAATCACTCGTGTGTGATTCATACGTTAAGTGGTTCCGATCCTCACTGGGAGTGCGCTGATCTTCGCTACGTATCCCCCGTTCGGTACAGGAGTTTTCTGAATGCCCTCCATTTCCAGACTTCGTGCGGGTGTCACGGTCGCCGCGGTGGCCGGTCTCGCTCTGATCGGGTCCGCGACTTCCGCGCTCGCGTGCACCTCCGACGACGGCCGCGCGAACCCGACCCAGGGCAAGGCACCCGACTGCTCCCACATCAAGGGCGTCAGCGGTGACAAGCTCGACGAGGGTGACTTCACCTTCACCGGTGGCGACAAGAGCAAGTCGCTGAACATCACCGCCGTCAAGGAAGGCGTGAAGGTCGACGCGATCGTCGTCGCCGGCGGCGACGACGGCTGGGCCTTGTACGTCCCGGGCAAGCGCAACCTGACCAAGGACCTGCCCTGGAACGACCTGATCGCCCCGAAGAACTACAACGGCAGCCAGCCGAAGATCGACAGCTGGTACGCCTGCGGCACGAAGACCGCGCCGGAGACCTCGCAGCCGACCAAGCCGGCGGAGACCCCGACCACGGCGCCGACCGAGACCACGTCGGCCCCGGCTTCGACCCCGGCCGCGACCGACGAGGCCCCGACCAGCACCACCGCCGTCGCCGCGGCCCCGGCCGGCAGCGAGACCGGTGGCTCGGGTGGCCAGCTCGCCAACACCGGGTTCGACAACGCGTGGCTGATCTACGTCGCCGCGGCGCTCCTCGTCCTGGGTGGTGGCCTGCTCGCGCTGCTGAAGTTCCGGCGCCGCAGCACCAACTGACGCACCTTTCGGGTTCCCGGAGACCGGAGGGGAGCCCCGCCCGTTTGCCCACGGGTGGGGTTCTCCTCCGGTTTTCCCTTTCAGCGCAAGGGTTTCAACGCGGCCGGGGCAGGTCGCCGAACAGCGAGCCCTGCTCGCCCAACAGGCGCGCGCGGCCGCTCGGCCGGCCGAGGCCGGCGGCCATCGCCAGCGCCTGGTCCCATTCGGCGTCGGCGAGGTAGTCCGTGTGCTTGAGGACGCCGGGCGCCCAGCGGTGGCGCCCGTCGGGGGCGCGCAGCGGATCCGGCAGCCAGTGGTCGCCGCCGAGGACGAGCACCCCGGTCTCGTCCGCCTTGGCCTCGAGCGCGCCCCAGCCGCCCTCGGGCAGGTACCCGTCGCCGATGAGGTGCCGGCCGGAGACCTGGTGGCGCCAGGTCGTGACCCCGCCGCCGAAGATGTCCGTGCCGCGGCACAGCGCGCGCCAGCGTCCGTCGAGGTCGGCGAACAGCGTGGCCAGCGAGTCCTGCGGCAGCACGGCCGGGAACGCGCGCTGGTAGCCCCACTGCAACGGCGATCCCGCGGTGAGCAGGCCGACGCGGTCGAGTTCGTCCGCCGTCAGCTCCGTCGTCAGCCGCGCCGCGGTGAGGACCGTGAGCAGGCTGCCGAGGTTCTGGCCCGAGAGCACCACGCGCGTGCCCGGTTCGGCGAGGTGGGTCTTCACGCGTTCGGCCAGCTCCGGCACGACCTTCAGCGCGTAACACGGCGGCACCGTCGGGTGGGCCGCACGCGGCCAGAACGACACGAGGTCCGACAACGCTCCGAGGTGCCGGCCGCGTTCGGGGGTGCGGGCCGCGGAGTAGACCACCCGCAGCAGGCCCGCGGCCAGACCGCCGAGGGCGAACACGCCGACGGCCGACACCGGCGTGTACCACGAGGGCCGCAGGTCGAAGCCGAAGCGCACCACGAGCAGCGCGGCCCCGCCGAGCGAGAGCCCGACCGCGACGATCATCGCCAGGTGGTGCAGGTGCCGGCGTTCCCACGCCGACCGCGCCCAGGCCCGCGCGGCGTCCTGCTCCTGCTTGCGGTCGATCTCCATCAGCTCGACGATCGCCGGGATCCCGCGCCGCCGCCGGCGCAGCGGCACCGCGATCGCGTACCCGGCGATCGCGAGCAGCGCGATCAGCGCGAGCCCGCCGCCCCAGAGCACGGTGATCAGCTCGTAAGTCGCCGGGAGCTGCAGCCCGCTCGTGCCCAGCAGCCGTCGCACGGCGATGGCCAGCCCGGCGCCGAAGCCGCCGCCCAGCAGGCAGGCCAGCGCGACGACCGGCGCCGCGGCCCAGCCGCCGAACCACGGGCGCAGCCGCCGCGGCCGGGTCTTCCAGTGCGACCGGGCGAGCAGCGCCATCGGCACCAGGGCGAGCACGAACAGCACGGTGATCGCCAGCAGCGCGGCGCCGAGGCCTTCGACCGTGCCGTTGGTCCCGCGCAACTCACCCTGGGCGGGCAGCGGGGCGGCGAGCACGGCCCCGTAGATCACCAGCGCGGAGGCGAACGAGATGAGCGTGCGCCGCGCGAGGGGGCCGGGGTCGCTCCCGATCGCCGCGCCGGCGAGCACGGCCAGCACGAGCCCGAGCACGCAGATCCACGCGATCAGCCGCGGCACGTCGGTGGGCACGTGGAACGGCCCGCCGAGCAGCAGCAACGCGACGCAGGCCAGCGCGGCGACCGTGTGCGTCGCCGACATCCCCGGTGCTTCCGGGTCGGCCAGCAGCTGCATCGGCGAGCCGCGCCGCTGGTGCGGCTGGGCCGCGTGCACCCGCCAGTTCGCCGACGAGATGCGGTGCAGCACGTAGACCACGGCGAACAGCACGGCGACCCCGATCGCCAGCCGCGCCGGCGAGGAGCGCAGCCACGACGGCACCCACGGCAGGCAGCCGCTGCCCGGCGCGAGGCACTGCGTGGCGAACAGGTCGAGCGCGATCGCGGCGACCTGGCCGACCAGCAGCATCGTGAGCAGCACGGCGACGACCCGCAGCAGGCCGCGGCACAGGCCGCCGAGCCAGTGGGCGCGGTGCACCGGCGGCAGCATCCAGAACGCGACGTTGGCCAGCGAGAACGGGAACAACAACGCCCACGTCGCCTTCGCGGCGCCGCCCGAGGTCATGCGGCTCCACAGGTATCCTTCGAGCGTGCGTGGGATGGACCGGCCCAGTGCGGGCACGACCGGCCCGGGGGCCGGGCGCCGCAGCCGGTCCGCCGGGCGCACCACCCTGCCGATCCCGTCGCCGCCGACGTCGACCGTCGACACGGCGTCGAGGAGCGTTTCGCCGCTCGTGCCCGCTAGTCCGGCCACCCTGAGTTCGACGATGCGGGTGTCTGGGCCGGGGAGCGGGGCGGGCACGGTAAGGGTCTCCTAAGCCGGTCGGGGGGACGTCAAGCCGACAACGGTACTGTTCAGATGCCATCAATCCTTGGAGGAACCGCACTATGACCCCCGAAAGCGTTGCCAAGCGGCACGACACCCGGGGCGGCATCGAGTTCGCCGTCGCCGACCTCGAGGCCGCCGAGTTCGGCCGCAAGGAGATCCGTCTGGCCGAGCACGAGATGCCGGGCCTGATGGCGCTGCGCCGCGAGTACGCCGAGGTCTACCCGCTGCGGGGTGCGCGGGTTTCCGGGTCGCTGCACATGACGGTGCAGACCGCCGTGCTCATCGAAACGCTGGTGGAGCTGGGCGCCGAGGTGCGCTGGGCCTCGTGCAACATCTTCTCGACGCAGGACCACGCGGCCGCCGCCGTGGTCGTCGGCCCGCACGGCACGCCGGAGGAGCCCAAGGGCGTACCGGTCTTCGCGTGGAAGGGCGAGTCGCTCGAGGAGTACTGGTGGTGCACCGAGCGCATGCTCACCTGGGACGGCGAGGGTCCCAACATGATCCTCGACGACGGTGGTGACGCCACCATGCTCGTGCACAAGGGCACCGAGTACGAGAAGGCCGGCGTCGTGCCGTCCGCCGACGACAACGACTCCGACGAGTGGAAGGTCTTCCTGGAGCTGCTGCGCGCGTCCGTCGCCGCCGATGGCTCGAAGTGGACCACCATCGGCGCGGGCATCCGCGGCGTCACCGAGGAGACCACCACCGGCGTGCTGCGGCTCTACCAGCTGGCCGCCGCGGGTGAGCTGCTGTTCCCGGCGATCAACGTGAACGACGCCGTCACCAAGTCGAAGTTCGACAACCGCTACGGCATCCGCCACTCGCTCATCGACGGCATCAACCGCGGCACCGACGTGCTCATCGGCGGCAAGGTCGCCGTGGTCTGCGGGTACGGCGACGTCGGCAAGGGTGCGGCGGAGTCGCTGCGCGGCCAGGGCGCGCGCGTGATCATCACCGAGATCGACCCGATCTGCGCTCTGCAGGCCGCCATGGACGGTTTCCAGGTCAAGAAGCTCGAGAACGTGCTCGGCGAAGCCGACCTCGTCATCACCACCACGGGCAACAAGAACGTGGTGATGGTCGAGCACATGGCGCGCATGAAGCACCAGGCCATCCTCGGCAACATCGGGCACTTCGACAACGAGCTGGACATGGCCGGCCTCGCCCGCTACCCCGGCGTGCGCCGCGTGAACATCAAGCCGCAGGTCGACGAGTGGGTGTTCCCGAACGGCAACTCGATCATCGTGCTGTCCGAAGGGCGCCTGCTCAACCTCGGCAACGCGACCGGGCACCCGTCGTTCGTGATGTCCAACAGCTTCTCGAACCAGGTCATCGCCCAGATCGAGCTCTTCACCAAGCACGAGGAGTACGACAAGGAGGTGTTCCGCCTCCCGAAGAAGCTCGACGAGAAGGTGGCGCGCATCCACCTCCAGGCGCTGGGTGGCGAGCTGACGAAGCTCACGAAGGAGCAGGCGGAGTACATCGACGTGGACGTCGAGGGCCCGTTCAAGTCGGACCACTACCGGTACTGAGGTCCACTGCGCTCACCGAAGCGGCGTCCGGGTGCTCCGGGCGCCGCTTCGGCGTTTCCGGGCCGTCACGCCGGGTCCACAGTGGACGACGGCCGGTGATCGACCGGAACCGGTGGCCCAGACCACCGCGCGCGGACGCTGACAAGCCCGCGAGCGCCGATGTGCCCGAAGGACCGGCTCCGGATTGCCCACCGGACACGGGCTTTCCGCGCAGAGCACCCATTCCGGTGATCCCGTGGTTCCTTCGAAGAGGACGGCCGCGAGGGGCGGCCGCGGGACGAAAGTGAAGGTGCCTGCCTTGTCCGCAGGAGAAGTGGGTCGCAGAGGGGTTCTCGCCGGCGGGCTCGCCGCGGTGGCGGCGGGGGCGATGAGCGCCCCGGCGCTCGCCGACGACGCGCCGGTGACCGAACGGCTCAAGGGGTACACGTACCCGCTCACCGCGCGCGGGGTCGCCAACCTCGCGCCCACGCCGCCGTGGCACTACGTCGGAGACGTCGTCGGGGTGGAGTTCTGGACCAGACCGGACGCGGCGGCCGCGTCGCTGCCGACCGGGCTCGACCCGGACCCGACGAGTTCCGGGCACGGCTACGCGCTGTTCATCGACTGGCAGTTCTCAGCCAGTGACAACGAGTACCTCGACCCGGTGCGCAGCCAGTACAGCGAGTTCCTGGTGCTGCTCGACGCCGTGCACAACGGCTCGCCGGTGGCGTGGTGCCCATTCATCTACGTGGACAACGACGAGGCGCTGGCCCGCGGCTGGGTCCAGGGCTTCCCGAAGAAGATCGGCGCGATCCACCAGACGCGCGCGTTCGGCGTGCCGAGCCAGGCCGGGCCGGTGGTCGGGCCCGGCGGGCGCTTCGGCGCCACCCTCTCGTCCAACGGACGGCAGCTGGCCCAGGCGCAGGTGACGCTGGAGCAGACCGCGCCGACGATTCCGGCGCTGGGCCGGCCGATCGTGAACCTGCGGCACTTCCCGCGGTTGACGAAGGGGCAGTACGACAACCCCGCGGTGCACGAGCTGACGCAGTCCGTTTTGGACACCCCGCAGGTGGCCGGGACGTGGACCGGGACGGGCGATCTGTCGTTCTTCCCGGCGCCGGCTGAGGAGCTGGCGGATATCGGGCCGGTGCGCAGTGGTGCTGGGTTCCGGGGGTCGCTGTCTTACAGCGTGACGGATTTGATCATTCTCTGAGTGGGTGTGGCCGGGGTGCTGGGGTGGTGCCGTGGTGGTGCTGCTGTGGCGCCCCGGCCGTTCAGAGTTTTTCGTCGCGGACGACTTCGAGGTTGTGGAACACCGGCGGTTCGTCGCAGAGCTTCATGATCTGCTCGGCGAACTTCGACGTCGCCGGCAGCGCTGAGTTCCGCATCGCTTCTTCGTAGTTGGGGAACTCGACGAACTCCATGTAGGTGCCCGGGTGGTCGCGGTCGCTCATCACGACCGCGTGGGTGGCCGTGCGGTTTCCCTTGGTTTCGGCCTTCCACTGGTCCATGATCTCGTTGAGCTGGTCCGGGTGTGAAGTCTTGTATTCGATGACTTGTACGAAACTCATTTTCGGCTCCTGTGAAGCTGCCCCCGGGGAGTTCATGGTGCGCGTGGGGTGTGGAGTGCGTCAATGTGGGGGTTGGGGTGGGTTGTTCAGGGGTTGGGCGCGGGCCGTCGCTGGGTGGGTGCGGTTGGGTTGTGGTGGGGATGCGGTCCTGCGCGGGGGCGTGTTGCGTGGCGTAGGCACCCCGAAGCTTGAGTGTGACTACGGCCGCTGACCCCGTGTCAAGGCGGGAAAGCGTGCCTTGACACGGGGTCGGCGGCCGTGTGGAAGCTTCGGATCGAGGTGCTGGGCAGGGGCTGGGTGCATCCTCAGTGGGGTGGTTGGGCGGCGGTGTCGTATGCGCGTGGTGCGACGCCGTTCGAGGTGCACGGCAGAGGCTGGGCGCATCCTTGGTTGGGTGGTCGGGCGGCGGTGGGGTGTGCGTGTGGTGGGCCGCCGTTCGGGGTGCCGGGTAGGGGACTGCGCGCATCCTCGGTGGGTCTGTTGCGTGGCGGTTGCGTATGCGCGTGGTGCGTCGCCTTTTGAGGTGCTCGGCGGGGGCTGGGTGCAGGACTTGCTGCGTAGTTCGGCGGCGGTTTCGTATGTGTGTGGTGCGCCGCCGGCGGGGTGGTGGGGTGTCAGTTCCATTCCACGGCGATGCCGGCCAGGCCGGGGCCGGCGTCGCGGAAGTAGCCGCTGGTGACGCCGCCCGTGTCGAGGGGGAGTTCTTCGGCTTCGACGGGGAGGGCGTCGTCGCGGGCGCGGACTTGGCGGGTGCAGCGGGCGGGCATGGCGGTGGGCGCGAATTGCAGCTGCAGGAGGTAGCTGGCGGCCTGGTCGCGCAGCATGCGGTAGTAGCCGGGGAACAGGGCGCTGGAGTCGTCTCGTACCTCGAAGCAGAAGACGTGGATGTCGCCTTCGCCGAGTTTGCGGTCGAAGAGCAGTTCGGTCGCCATGGTTTCGCCGCCGGGGTGGCGGCGGATGCGGCCGACGCGGCAGCCTTCGAAGGTGATCAGCTCGACGTCGTCGATGCGGCAGCCCGGGTCGCCGTTGTAGACGGTCACGTAGCGGTCCGGCCCGTGCCGCCGCGCGCGCGTGACCAGCCGCGTGCGGATGCTGACCTGGCGGCGCCGCTCGTCGACCGTGATGCGGTCGTGCACCGAGAGCAGCTCCAGGTCGGAGTTGGAGTGGTTCGACGACGGCAGCACCCCGAGGTCGGTCAGCAGCTGGTCGACGATCGAGCCCATGTCGCCCGAACGCAGGTCGTGGAAGGACACCGCGGCCTGGTGGCCGCGCGGACGAGCCGTGCGCGGGCCGATCAGGACCACGAGCGAATCGGCCGGCAGCTGCAGCACCGACTCCAGCGCGCGCACCGCCGGCAGCGCCTTCGGCACCTCCGGCTGGCGCAGCCCGCGCTGCCAGTAGCTGAGCGTCGACTGTCCGATTTGGACGCCCCGGAGCGCCAGGTGCGCTCGCAGCCGCGCGAGCGACAGGCCCCGGTGGGCGATGGCTGTGCGCAGGGCGTGGTGGAACTCGCCGGTCCGCAGAGCGTCGGCCAGTTCCGCGGGCAGGTCGCCCGAGCCACGCCGAACAGGTTCGATGATCAGTGAGCCTTCCCTGTCTCGAGACACCGCTTGTCCCTTCACCAGACCACTGTGGTGATCAGTGTGTGCGCCTGCCGTGAACACCGCGGAACGTTCACGTTAGCAGCGCACGGTAGTCGTTCCGACCCCCGTTCGGGGTGGTTGGCCACGTAAGGGTGGCCATTCCGTGTTCCAGAACTGACCCGGAACACCTCCGTCACCGGAAGAGCACCTTGCTCCCGGTGATTGCACTGTTCACCGTTGTGACGGCCGTAGGTCATGTCACGGGGGTGGGAGGGGGTCGTGCCGGTGTCACGCGAGCAGGTTCGCCCCGCCACCGCTGGTGCGCGGGTCCAGACCAGGCGGTGGCGCACCGCGAGCCGGGTGCTCGTGCTCGTGGTGCTCGCGGGCTTGGCGTTGCCGGCGTCGGCGATGGGCGCGAGCGCGGCGCAGCCCTCCGGCGTCGGCAGCGCCCACCTCGCGCCGCAGTCCGCCGAAGCGCCCCAGTACCGGTTCGCCGGCCAGGTCCTGCCCCGCGGCGACGAGCCACCACCCGAAAACCACGACACGGCGTGGCTGCCGCTGCTGATCCTCGGCGGCCTGCTGCTCGCCGGCGGCGGGGTCTACCTGGTGCACGCGCGGCGGCGGGCCGCCTAAGCCGTACCGGCAGGCCCGGCGGTGCCGTCCCTCCCGCCGGGCCGCCGGTCGACCAGCTCCTTGTTCGGCGCGTCGGCCACGGCGTCCAGCGCCGCGTGCAGGTACGGAATCAGGCGCTCGGCGTCCGGGCCCGTGAACGCGGTCGTCCCGAGCAGCATCCGGTTCAGCAGCATCCCGGCGCAGATGGCGATGAGCAGCGCGGACCGGCCGGTGCGGTCGGCGCCGTCTTCGCCGGGCAGCGCGTCGGCGAGCCGGGTCTGGTAGTTGCGCTCGATGCTCTCGCGCATGATCGCCGCCGCGCGCGGGTTGGCGACCGAGCGCAGCGTGAGCAACAGCCCGTCGTGCGCGCGCTGGTCTTCGCCGGTCAGCAACGTCCGCGCCGCCTCGGCGTTGAGCTCGGGCGTCATCATCATCGACTTCTCGTAGGCCAGGTCCACGACCTCGGCGAACAGGCCTTCCTTCGAGCCGAAGTACTTGCCGATCAGCCGCGCGTCCACGTCGGCTTCGCGCGCGATCTCGCGGACGCCCGCGCCGTCGTACCCGTGCGCGGAGAACGCCCTCTGGGCGGCGCGCAGGATCGCGGCGCGCGTGGCCACGGGGTCCCGGCGCTTGGGTGCGGGCTGATCAGAGCTCATGGCCGCCAGCGTACGAGGCTCGCCGAGGTTCCGGCTCGACGAGCGAGTTGCTAAGTCCTCGCTCGTGGACTTATGGTGGTCCACGAGTGCGGACTTAGCCGCACCGACGGGCACGACCACGAGAACCGAGGATTTCTTCCATGACCATTCCCCAGCGCAGGCTCGGTGCGAACGGACCGCTCGTCGGCGCCGTCGGGTACGGCGCGATGGGCTTCGCCCGGCCCTACGGGCAGTCCGCGGACCACACGACCGACGGCTCCGCCGACGCGCTCATCGGCCGCGCCCTCGACCTCGGCGTCACGCTCATCGACACCGCCGACCGCTACGGCGACAGCGAGGACAACGTCGGCGCGGCGCTCAAGGGCCGTCGCGACCAGGTCGTACTGGCCACGAAGTTCGGCATCGTGCGCGGCGCGAGCCCGGACAGCGCGCCCGTGATCAACGGACGGCCCGAGTACGTGCGCGAGCGCATCGAGGAGTCGCTGCGGCGGCTCGGCACCGACCACGTCGACCTGTACTACCAGCACCGCGTGGACCCGGACACGCCGATCGAGGAGACCGTCGGCGCGATGGCGGAGCTCGTCACCGAGGGCAAGGTGCGGTACCTCGGCCTGAGCGAGGCCGCGCCGGACACGATCCGCCGCGCCCACGCCGTGCACCCGATCACGGCCGTGCAGACGGAGTGGTCCCTGTGGTCGCGTGACATCGAGGACGAGGTCGCGCCGCTGTGCCGCGAACTCGGCATCGGCGTCGTGCCCTACAGTCCGCTCGGGCGCGGCATGCTCACCGGTCAGCTCAAGTCCTTCGACGACCTGCCCGAGAACGACTACCGCCGCAGCATGCCGCGGTTCGCCCGCGAGGTGTTCGAGGCGAACCTCGCGGCCGTCGAGACCGTGACGGACATCGCGGCGGCCCACGGTGCCGCGCCCGGCCAGGTCGCGCTCGCGTGGCTGCTCGCGCAGGCGCCGGACGTCGTCCCGATCCCCGGCACGCTGCACGTCTCAAGGCTGGAGGAGAACGCCGGCGCGGCCGCGGTCGAGCTGACCGGCGACGACCTCAAGCGGCTCGACGCGCTCACCGCCGTCGGCGAGCGCGAGACCGTGCTCGACCAGAACTGGTCGTACGGCGTCACTCCGCCGCTTCGCTGAAACCCCCGTCCGGCCCGGCTCGCGGCCGGGCCGGACGGCGGTGTCCGCGTTGTCCTAGGGTGAGCGCCGTGGGACGACTGGTCGTGATCGAAGGTCTGGACGGTGCCGGCAAGCGCACCCTCTCCGACGGGCTCACCGCGCAACTGCAGCGCGGCGGCGCCACCGTGGGCAGCCTGGCGTTCCCGCGCTACGGCCGCAGCGTCTACGCCGACCTGATCCGCGAAGCGCTGCACCGCGGCCACGGCGACCTCGGCGACTCCGTCTACGGCATGGCCCTGCTCTACGCGCTCGACCGCAGCGCGGCGGCCGACGAGATCCGGGCGCTGCTGGCGGACAACGACGTGGTGCTGCTCGACCGCTACGTCGCCTCCAACGCCGCGTACGCCGCCGCCCGCCTGCGCGAGCACGCCGACGGTCCCGTCGTGCAGTGGGTGTGGGACACCGAGGTCGAGCGCTTCGCCCTGCCGCGGCCCGACGCGCACCTGCTCCTGCGCGTCGCCCCCGAGGTGGCCGCCGAACGCGCCGTGCGCCGCGCCGCCGAGGACACCAGCCGCGCCCGCGACTCGTTCGAATCCGACGACGCCCTGCAAGAACGCTGCGCCGCCGTCTACGACGAGCTGGCCGCCGCCGGCTGGCTCGCGCCGTGGCACGTGCTGGACGGCGTGGCGGGCGTCGACCTGCCGACGCTCGCGAAGTCCCTGCTCGCCTAGCTTGAGTTTTAACGTTTGAGTGGTCGGTGGAGACCCCTGTTGATCATGAGTGAAGCCCTTGGTCGATCATTCCTTCTTGCGACAGACGGAAGATCGAGCCAAGGGCTTCAG
>NZ_JBITBT010000050.1:0-66303 GCF_044452505.1 Amycolatopsis sp. NPDC051903
TGTGGGCCATGCTCCGCGACAACGCCAACTACCACGCCTCACCCCCGATCCCAGCAGCAGCGTGACTTGACAATCCCCATTGGGAAGTCCTTTCACGACAGAACTTCGGGGTTTCTCAGGCGGCGGTGCGGGCTCGGGCCAGCAGGACGTCGCGCAGGATTTCGAGCTGGCCGTGGTGCTGGACGAGGTCGGCGCACAGGTGCAGCAGCGCGCCGCCGGCGTCGAGCGGGTCGCCGAGGCCCGCGAGCGCGGCCGGGACCGGCGCCTGCGGATCGGCGCGGCCGACGTCCTTCTTCAGCTGGTCCACGGTCTTGCGAACCAGCAGCGGAGCGACGGGGCCGCACGCGGTGAACTCGGCGTCGCGGTCGCGGTGGGCCGGGCGGCCGGAGACGACTTCGCCGGCCCAGTAGGCGGTGGCGCCGAGGCAGTGGTTGAGCACGGCGTACGGGGTGTTGGCGCCCGGCACGTCGAGGCGGACGCCGGCCAGGTCGTCGCCGAGCTGCTCGACGATGGCCGCCATGCCGGCGAGGGCGCGGGTGGCGACGTGCAGGTACTGGCCGGGGGTGATCACCAGTGCTCCCCCGCCGCCAGGCCCGGGAGCACGACCGTGGCGCCGGTGAGGGCACCCATCGTGACGAGCAGGTTCCGCAGGACGAGCAGCAACGTGACGGTCGGATCCATCGGAGTGAGACCTTTCGGGAATTGCGGGGCCGCCGTTTCCCGGGGCCTCCGGCGTCGATGCCGAAACTCTCGCACGCCCATTCGTCACCAGTCAAGAAGGTTACTAATTCCACCGGGCAAAAAATTTATGGTGGTTAGGTTTGTTGCGCACTGATTCGTCACCTGTCAGACTGGTGTCCATGGAACACGCCTTCCCCTGCGGGAACCCGGCGCTCGACTTCGTCGGGACCCTGCGCGCCCGCCGCAACGCCGAACCCCTGGAGAAGCTGGGCTCACCCGGCAGCCTCGACGCGTGGTTCCGCGAGTCCGGCGTCACCGACACCGACCCGGGCAGCCGGCTCTCCGACGTCGCCGCCGCCATCGAGCTGCGCGAAGCGATCTACGCGCTGGTCGCGGCCCGGCTCACCCACCACGACGCCGACCTCGGCGCCATCGGCGTGGTCAACGAGTTCGCCGCGCGGCCACCGGTGGTCCCCCAGCTGTCGGTGGACGGCCGCCAGCTGGAGGCCACGCCCGCGCAAGCGCTGTCGTCCGTGGCCCGCGCCGCCGTCGAGATCCTCGGTGGACCCGACGCGGACCTGCTCAAGGAGTGCGGCCGCCCCGAGTGCACCCAGATCTACCTCGACCACTCCCGCGGCTCCCGCCGCGAGTGGTGCGCCATGGCGACCTGCGGCAACAAGATGAAGGCCGCCGCCTACCGCGCGCGCCAGCGCGGCAACCCACCCCTGGCCCCGGCCCGCCAAGCCTGACCGCTCCCCCGGCACCGGCCGGCGAAGGCTCGCCTTCGCCGGCCGTTTTCGTGCCGCGCGTCGCAATAAATTCGTAACCGCTCAAAGAGGTTACGAACAGGAGCGTCGGCGCGCTAAGCTCCCCGCACTCGGATTTGATCGCACGGGGAGAATTCCATGCTCACTCTGGTACTGGCCGGCCTGCTCGCGGGCGTGGTCACGAGCATTTCGCCGTGCGTGCTACCGGTGCTGCCGGTCGTGCTGACGGCCGGGACCCGGCGGCCGGTTCGGGTGGTCGCGGGGCTCGTGCTGAGCTTCAGCGTCGCGACGCTGTTCGGCTCGCTGCTGCTGAGCGCGTTCCACCTACCCCAGGACTTGGTGCGCGACGCCGGCATCGCCGTACTGGCCCTGCTCGGCGTCGGCTTGCTCGTGCCGCGGGTCGGTGAGCTGCTGGACCGGCCGTTCGCGCGGCTGCGCGGGCACGCGGCCGGCCCGGACGGCACCGGGTTCGCCGTCGGACTCGCGCTCGGCCTCGTCTACGTGCCGTGCGCGGGCCCCGTGCTGGCGACCATCGCCGTGCTCGGTGCGACGCACCAGATCGGGTTCGGCGCGCTGGCCCTGACGGCGGCGTTCGGCGCCGGCGCCGGGATCCCGCTGCTCGTGCTCGCCCTGGCGGGCGACCAGCTGACGCGCCGGGTGCGGTTCCTGCGCGCCCGGGCCCGCGCGATCCGCGTGACCACCGGCGTCGTGCTGCTCGCGCTGGCGGCCGCGACGGCGTTCGACCTCACCGCCGGGCTGCAGCGCAGCGTGCCGGACTACACGGCGGCGCTGCAGCAGAAGTTCGAGAGCGGCGCGTCGGCGAACCTGCGGCAGCTCACGGCGGCACCCGAGCCGGCCGGCATCACCGCGTGGCTCAACACCCCCGGCGGCCGGCCGCTGACGATCGCGGGCCTGCGCGGGAAGGTCGTGCTGGTCACGTTCTGGACCTACAGCTGCGTGAACTGCCGCCGCGCCCTGCCCCACTACGAGAGCTGGTACGACACCTACCGCGGCTCCGGACTCGTCGTGCTCGGTGTGCACACCCCGGAGTTCGCGTTCGAGCACGAGCCCGCGAACGTCGCCGACCAGGCCAGGGCCCTGGGCGTCGACTACCCCGTGGCCATCGACAACGACTACGCCACCTGGCAGGCCTACGGCAACGAGTACTGGCCCGCGTCCTACGTCGTCGACGCGTCGGGCCAGATCCGCGGCTCCCACTTCGGCGAAGGCTCCTACGCCGACACCGAGCAGCAGCTGCGGCAGCTGCTCACCGAGGCCGGCTCCGGCCCGCTGCCCGCACCCGCCGACGTCCCCGACACGACCCCGACGGAGTCCACCACGCCCGAGACCTACCTCGGGCCGAAGAACGCGCCCCTCGACAGCACCGGCGACCTGCCACCGCTGGGCCGCTCCCGCGAGCTGCACTTCCCCGCCGCGGTCGCCGCCGACACCTTCGCCCTCGACGGCACGTGGACGGCCGCACCCGAACACCTCACCGCCGGCCCCGCCGCGCGCCTGCGCCTGGACTTCCACGCCCGCGCCGTCCACCTCGTCCTCGGCGGCACCGGCACGATCACCGTCGACGTCGACGGCACCCGCACCACCGTGGAAGCCTCAGGGGTGCCGAAGCTGTACACCCTCCTTGCCGGCCCGGTTTCCCGGCATTCGCAGGTGACCCTGTCATTCACGCCCGGCCTCCAGGCGTACGACTTCACCTTCGCCTGACCGGCCACAGTAGACGGTCAGGCGCCCCGCAGGGCCCGCTCGTAGCAGCCGACCGCACACCGCCGGCCGGTCTCGCCGTCACGCCAGGTCGCGACACCACCGTCCAGCCCCGCCCGCGCCGGCCGCGACGCCCCCGGAACGAGCGGCAGCCCGACCCGCAAGGTCTCGACCACGAAATCTTGAAACCGGTCCGCGACATCACACAGGGCGCCTCGGACCCGAGTCTCACACGGCGGCCAGCACTGACCACAGTGGACGCTCACTGCCCCCGCAACGGCAGCTTCGTGATCTTCCCCGTCGGCCCCTTCGGCAGCTCCGGAACGATCCGCACACGGCGCGGGTACTTGTACGCCGCGATCCGTTCCTTGGCCCACGCGACGATCTCCCCGGGGTCCGCCGCGGCGCCCGGTTTCAGCGAGACCACCGCGACGATCTCCTCGCCCAGCCGGTCGTCCGGTTCGCCGATCACAGCCGCCTCGGCGATCGCGGGGTGGCGGTAGAGGAGTTCCTCGACCTCGCGCGGGTAGACGTTGTAGCCGCCGCGGATGACGAGGTCCTTCTTGCGGTCGACGACGAACACGAAGCCGTCGTCGTCGACGTAGCCGAGGTCGCCGGTGTGGAACCAGCCGCCGCGGAAGGCTTCGGCGGTTTCGGCGGGGCGCTTGTAGTAGCCCTTGGTGATGTTGTGCCCGCGCAGCACGATCTCGCCGACGTGGTCCGGACCGGGCGGCAGCGGCCGGTCGGCGCCGTCGACGATGCGCAGCTGCACACCCCAGATCGGCTTGCCGATGGAGAGCACCTTGCGGTTCGCGGCGCCCGGGTTCACGGTGGTCGTCGACGCCGACTCCGAGAGGCCGTAGCCCTCCAGTACCGGGATTCCGTACTTCTCCTCGAACGTCCGCAGCACCTGCTCCGGGATCGCGGCCCCGCCGGAGCTGCCGATGCGCAGGCTGCTGGTGTCGTAGCCGGAGCTGTCCGCGACCGCCAGCGCGTGGTACATCGTGGGCACGCCGGCCATGATCGTCACGCGGTCGCGCTCGATCGCCGCCAGCACGGCCTGCGGTTCGAACCTCGGCACGACCGACACCGTGCGGCTGTGGCGGGCGGCGGAGTTGAGGATGCTGGAGAGGCCGTAGACGTGGAAGAACGGCAGCACGGCGAGCACCACGTCGTCGGGTTCCGCACCGAAGGTCTGACCGCCGATCGTGCACGTCATGTACAGCGAGAAATGGGACAGCTCGGCACCTTTCGGACGACCGGTGGTCCCGCTGGTGTAAAGCAGCACGGCGGTGTCGTCGGCCGCACCCGGGTACAGGTCGCCGTCGTCGCGCGCGTCGAGCAGCTGCGTGAACGGCGCCGAACCGGCGGGCCAGCCGTCGAGGTCACCGACGACAACTGCGGACGCGGAAGGGACCTCGGTGAGCGCTTTGGCCGCTTCGTCCACCACGGCGGCGCCCGCGATGAGCAGCCGCGCGTCGGAATCGGTGAGGTGATAAGCGATCTCGCCGGCCTTGAGCAGCGGGTTCAGCGGCACCATCACGAGGCCGGCCTTGAGGATCCCGAAGTACGCGAACACGAACTCGGGCCCGTTCGGCAGCTGCACCGCGACCTTGTCACCCGGGGCCAGTCCGCGCTGCCGCAACGCGGTCGCGACGCGGCCGGACAACTCGTCGACCTCGGCGTAGGAGTGGATTCCGCCCGGAAAACGGAGAAAGTCCTTTTCCGGCTGGGCGAGAGCGGACTCCCGCAGGATCGTGGCCAGGTTGAAGCTCACGCTACCTCCGAACCTCGTTCTGCTCGCGACGCCCGCGAACGGTGCACTCCGTTGTCGACCCAGTCCGGTCGCCGCCAGATTACCGAATCATGTTCGGTTCGCCGAACCACACTAGTTCGACGATCGAACAAACAGGGGTTACAGTCGGATCATGCCCCCTTCCGGAGAATCCCGCGAGCAGTCCGCGCTCGGCGCGGTCCGCGCGCTCGCCCGCGCCTCGCGGCTGCTGGAGCGCTCGTCGGGTGAACTGAACCTCGCGCACTACCGCGTGCTGTCCGCGATCGCGTCGGGCGACGAACGCGCCTCGCGGGTCGCGCGGCGGCTCGCGCTCGGCCGCCCGGCCATCAGCGCCGCGGTCGACGCCCTCACCAAACGCGGCCTCGTCGTCCGCGGCGGCGTCGACGCCGACCACCGCGCCACCGCGCTTTCCCTCGCACCGGAAGGCGAACGCCTGCTGGCCGCGACGGAGGCCGAGATGATCGCGCGGATCACGGCGCTGGTCGCCCGCACCCCCGACGCCGAGCGCGTCCTCGAAGCCCTGGGCTGGCTCGACACGGCCATCGACGAGGTCATGGCGGAACGGATGGCCGAAACCCAGTGACCGCCGGCGAACAGCAGCACACTTCGGGAGACGGCGAAACCGAGGCGGCCGCCGCGAACAGGGACCAGCGCCGCCGCGCCGCCGCCGCCGAGCAGCAGTCCGGCGGGACCTCCGCACCGGCCGGCTCCGCAACCCGGCCACGCCACCGAGACAGCGAGCGGCCCCGCGGCGAGCAGCGCTCCGCCGGGGAACTCACACCACCCGGCCCGGCAACCCAGGACCGACCCCACAGTTCGGCCAAGCAGCCGTCCGCCGACGAAGAGAAGTCGCGCTGGCTGCGCCGCCTCGGCGGTTACGTCCTCCGGCACCGCCGGGAGCTGCTGATCGCGTTCGGCGCGGCCGTGCTCGGCAGCGCGTGCCAGACCGTGGTGCCGCTGCTCGAACGCCAGATCGTCGACGGGGTGATCCTCAGCCGGTCGGCGTCGTTGTGGCCGTGGCTCGTCGCGTTGCTCGTGCTGTCGGCCGCGGCGTTCCTGTTCGCCTACCAGCGCCGCTACCGGGGCGGCCGGGTCGCGCTCGCGGTGCAGTACGACCTGCGCAACGACATCCAGGCGCACCTGCAGCGCCTCGACTTCGCCGCCCTCGACCGCATGCCGACGGGTCAGGTCGTCTCCCGCGCGACGTCCGATTCCGCCCTCGTGCAGGGCCTGCTCAGCCTGCTGCCCATCATGAGCGGCAACATCCTGCTGGTCCTGCTCTCGCTCGGCGTGATGCTGGTGCTGTCGCCGGTGCTCGCGCTCGTCAGCCTCGTCGTGGTGCCCGGCCTGCTCGCCGTGTCGTACCGGATGCGCCGCCGCATCTTCCCCGCCACCTGGGACGCGCAGCAGCGCGAAGGCGACGTGGTGCAGATCGTCGACGAGGACGTCAACGGCGTGCGCGTGGTCAAGGCCTTCGGACAGGAGGGCCGCGAGCTCACGCGGCTGGCCGACACCGCGGGCGACCTCTACGGCCGGCAGCTGCGGGCCGTGCGGCTGCAGTCGCGCTACCAGCCGCTGCTGCAGGCGATCCCCGCGCTGGGCCAGGTCGCGATCCTCGTGCTCGGCGGCTGGCTCGCGCTGCACCACGGGCTCAGCCTCGGCACGTTCCTCGCGTTCTCCACCTACGTCGGCCAGCTCATGGCCCCCGCGCGTCAGCTCGCCGGTGTCCTCGCGATCGGCCAGCAGGCCCGCGCGGGCGTGGAGCGGATCTTCCAGCTGCTCGACCTCGAGCCCGCCATCGCCGACGCGCCCGACGCCGTCGACCTGCCCCCGGCGCGCGGTGAGCTGACCTTCAAGGACGTCCACTTCGGATACTCGGCGGACGCGCCGCTGCTGCGCGGTTTCGACCTGCAGATCGCCGCGGGCGAACGCGTCGCGCTCATCGGTCCCAGCGGCAGTGGCAAGACCACCGCGACCACGCTCGTCTCGCGCTTCCACGACCCGGACGCCGGCGCCGTGCTGCTCGACGGGCACGACCTGCGCACGGTGCGCCTGCGGTCGCTGCGCTCGCAGGTCGGCGTGGTGTTCGAAGAGAGCTTCCTGTTCTCCGACACCATCCGCGCCAACATCGCCTACGGCCGGCCCGGCGCCACCGACGAGGAGATCCTGGCCGCGGCCAAGGTCGCCGAGGCCGACGGCTTCATCCGCGCCCTGCCGCGGGGTTACGAGACCGTGGTCGGCGAACGCGGGCTGTCGCTCTCGGGCGGGCAGCGCCAGCGCATCGCGCTCGCCCGCGCCATCCTCACCGACCCCCGGGTGCTCGTGCTCGACGACGCCACCAGCGCCGTCGACGCCAACACCGAGGAGTCGATCAACGCGTCCCTGCGCGAGGTGCTGGCCGGGCGCACGACGCTGCTCGTCGCCCACCGCCGCTCGACCCTGCACCTGGCCGACCGCGTGGTGGTCCTCGACGGCGGGGTGGTCGCCGACCAGGGCACCCACGAGGAGCTGCTCGACCGCAGCGCGCTCTACCGCACCCTGCTCACCGGCCTCGAAGAAGAAGCCGCCGAACGCGTCGGCGACCGCATCGAAGCGCTCACCGAATCGGGCACCACGGCGTCGGCGTGGCGGGGCGAGCAGGGCAACGGCCGGCGCGCCCGGCAGCGGTTCGCGACGCGCGCCCCGGGGCTCGGTGGCGGGCTCGGCGGGTCCGGTGGCGGCAGCTGGCGCGCCGCGCTGCCGCCGACGCCGCAGCTGCTCGCGCGCGTCGACGAGCTGAAACCGGTGCGGGACTTCGCGAAGGTGGACCTCGCGGCCGAAGCGCGCCAGGACCGGGCGTTCTCGCTGCGCACGCTGCTGCGCCAGTTCCGCCGGCCGCTGCTGTTCGGGCTCCTGCTGGTGGTGATCGACGCCGTCGCGTCGGTGATCGGGCCGGTGTTCGTGAAGAGCGGCGTCGACGACGGGGTGCTGCAGGGCTCGCAGGCCGTGCTGTTCGGCGCTGCGGGGCTGTTCCTGCTCATCACGCTGGTGGCGTTCCTCGACGAGGTGGCCCAGACGTTCGTCACCGGCCGGACCGCGCAACGCGTGATGCTGTCGCTGCGGATCCGGATCTGGGCGCAGCTGCAACGGCTTTCGCTCGACTACTACGAGCGCGAAATGGCCGGCCGGATCATGACGCGCATGACCACCGACGTCGACCAGTTCGAATCGCTCATCCAGAACGGGCTGCTCTCGGCGCTGGTCGCCTTCGTCACCTTCGCCGGAGTCGGGGTCACGCTCGTGGTGGTCAACCCGCTGCTGGGCCTGTGCACGCTCACCGTCGTGGTGCCGCTGGCGATCGGCACGGTGATCTTCCGCCGTCGCGCGGCGAAGCTCTACGACGTGGCGCGCGACCGCGTGGCCATCGTGAACGCCGACTTCCAGGAGAGCCTCTCGGGCGTGCGCGAGTCGCAGGCGTTCGCGCACGAGGGCGAGACGATCCGCCGGTTCCGCCGCCTCGGCCGCGACTACCTCGACGCGCGCTACTCCGCGCAGCGCCTCGCCGCCACGTACTTCCCGTTCGTGCAGTTCCTTTCGGCGGGTGCCGACGCGATCGTGCTCGGCGTCGGCGCCGGGATGATCTACACCGGGCACCTGACCCCGGGCGCGCTGATCGCGTTCATCCTGTACATCGACCTGTTCTTCTCCCCCATCCAGCAGCTGTCGCAGGTGTTCGACTCGTGGCTGCAGACGCGCGTGTCGGTGAGCCGCATCGCCGACCTGATGCGGCTGGAGACGCTCACCCCACCCGCCACGGACCCCGTCGACCCGGGGCGGCTGCGCGGCGAGATCACCTTCAGCGGCGTGCGGTTCGCCTACCCGGCGCCGCCGCGGCCGATCGCGGAACGCCGCGGCCCGGCCGATCCGCGGCTTGTCGCCGGTGCCCAGGTCGCCGCCACACCGCCGGAGGCGCTGCGCGAGATCGACCTGACGATCGCGGCCGGCGAGACCGTGGCCCTGGTCGGCGAAACGGGCGCGGGCAAGTCGACCGTGCTGAAGCTGCTCGCCCGCTTCTACGACCCCGACCACGGCAGCGTCCGCGTCGACGACCTCGACCTGCGCACCCTCGACCTCGCCGCGTACCGGCGCGCGCTCGGGTACGTGCCGCAGGAGGCGTTCCTGTTCACCGGAACCGTGCGCGACAACATCGCCTACGGCCGGGCCGACGCCACCGACGCCGAAGTCGAGGCGGCCGCCCGCGCGGTCGGGGCGCACGAGTTCGTGGCCGCGCTGCCCGGCGGGTACCTGCACGAGATCGCCGAACGCGGCCGGTCGCTGTCGGCGGGACAGCGCCAGTTGCTCGCGCTCGCCCGCGCCCAGCTCGTGGACCCGGCGATCCTCCTGCTCGACGAGGCGACCTCCAACCTCGACCTCGCCGCCGAGGCCCACGTCGCCGACGCGATGCGCACCCTGTCCCACGGCCGCACGACGATCGTCATCGCCCACCGCCTGCAAACCGCGCAGACGGCCGACCGCATCGTGGTGCTCGACCGCGGCCGCATCACCGAAACCGGCAGCCACGACGAACTCCTCACCCGCGGCGGGCGCTACGCCGGGATGTGGGAGGCGTTCGAGCTGCTGTCGGGGCAACCTTCTCAGGCGTGACACTGGAACCCGCTCCGAGCCGGTCGGGGGGAAGCCGGCCCGGAGCGGGGGGGAGAGAAGGCCGTCAGGCGCCGGCGCGTTCGGTCACGGCGGGAAACGGCTCGACCATCGGCGCGAGGTCGGTGCCGCGGGTTTCCGGCAGGGCCAGGACCGCGAGCAGGCCCGCGACGGCGACCACGATCATCGCCACCGCCACGAGGTTCGGTGAGCCCGCGCCGAGCGCCACGAGTCCGACGCAGATCACCGGGGCCGGGCCGGACAGCACCGCACCGGGGATCTCGCGGCCCAGCGCGAAGCCGCTGAAGCGGTACTGGGCGGGGAACAGTTCGGCGTAGAACGCGGCCTGCGAACCGAACATCGCGAGGCACCCGCCGAGCGCGAGGGCGAAGGCCACCACGACCAGGCCGACGTTGCGCGTGTCGAGCAGCCAGAAGAACGGGAACGGCACCAGGGCGCAGAAAGCGCTTACGGCCAGGTAAACGGGCCGGCGGCCGGAGCGGTCGGAAACCTTGCCCAGCACCGGGATCGCCGCCGCGCCGACCGCGCAGCCGACCAGCAGCGCCACGAGCGCGCTGCTCTTCGCCACACCTTTGCCGGCCAGGTAGCTCAGCGAGTACGTCTGCACCACGTAGATGTTGAACGCGAGCACCCCGTTGGCGACCATCACCAGCAGCAGGCGTTTCGGCATCGCCTTGATCATCGTGAGCGCCGGCACCTTGGTGCGCGCCCGGGCGTCCTTCAGCTCCGCGAACACCGGTGATTCGGGCACCCGCAAGCGGATCAGCAACCCGATGCCGACCACGACGAAGCTCAGCAGGAACGGCACCCGCCAGCCCCAGCTCATCAGCTGGTCTTCGGGCAGCGCCGCGACGCTCGCGCTCACCGCGGCCGCCAGGCCGATGCCGAGGAACACCCCCGAGGCGGGCAGCGAAGCGAAGTAGCCCCGCTTTTTCGCCGGCGCGAACTCCGCGACCATCGTCACGGCGCCCACGTATTCGGCGCCGACGCCGAGGCCCTGCAGCAGCCGGCACACCACGAGCAGCACGGGCGCGAGCATCCCGATGCTCCCGTAGGTGGGCAGCAGTCCGATCACGACGGTCGCGATGCCCATCAGCAGCAGCGTGCACACGAGCGAGAACCGGCGGCCGTACTTGTCCCCCACGTGGCCGAAGATCATCGCGCCGAGCGGCCGGGCGAAGTAGCCCACGCCGAACGTCGCGAACGCCGCGACCCGCCCGGCGGTGTCGGAGAACTCGGGGAAGAACAGGGTCCCGAACACCAGCGCCGCGGCCTGGCCGTAGACGGCGATGTCGTACCACTCGATGAGGCTCCCGATCACCGTCCCCGGGATGAGGCGGCGCCGGGACTCGGCCCAGATCTGGTCAGGTGTTGCGGTGGGGGACATGGCTGGCTCCTCCTTGAGCGGTGCCATTCGGCGGGCGAACGACGTGGCGCAGCGGCTCCCCTGCGGCGAGCCGGTTGATGTTGTCCGCGATGACCGCGTAGCGGCGGCGCGGCAGCTGGGTGGTCCACGCGCTGGAGTGCGGCGTGCACCAGGCGTTCGGCAGGTCCCACAGCGGGTGTCGCGCGGGCGCCACGGCGTCGGCCACCCCAGCGGGGTAGCGGTACCAGACGTCGAGGATCGCGCCGCCGATCCGCTGCTGCACCAACGCTTCGTACAGCGCGGCCTCGTCGACGATCTGCGCGCGGGAGATGTTGACCAGCACGGCGTGAGCGGGCATCCGGGCGAGCGCGGCCGCGTCCACGAGCCCCGTGGTCTCCGGGGTGAGCGGGCAGGCGAGGACGAGGTAGTCGGCCGTTTCCTGCACCTGCGCCAGCCGGTCCGTCGGCAGCACGCGCGCGGTGCCGTCGTCGGCGGCGTGGTCGTCCACCGCGAGCACCCGGACGCCGAACGCGGCGGCGCGCGTGGCGATGGCCCGCCCGATCCGCCCGTACCCCACGAGGCCGAGCGTCTTGCCGTGCAGCTCGCCGTGCGGGATGCGGTGCGCGTAGAGCCGCGGCCAGGCGTCCGGGCCGAACGAGGCCTGCAGCGCAGCCGCCCGGATCTCCCACTCCAGCAGGCGGGCGAGCACGAACTCCGCGATCGGCGTCTCGTGCTCGAACACGTTGGCCACCTGGGTTTCCGGGGCCAGCGCGGCGAAATCGATCCGGTCGAGGCCCGCGCCGGGCACGTGCAGGAGCCGGAACGGCGGCGCCTGGCCTTCCGGCCGGGAGAGCCGCAGCGACACGACGACGTCGTCCGGGCCGAACTCCGCGTCGAACGCGGCCGAGTCGGCGGCCGCCCACGGCAGCCCGGCGACCTCCCACGGCTGCGTCAGGTGCGGACGCAGGTCGGCCTCGTGCTCCGCGGCCTCGCCGATCAGCAGGACCCTCATCGCGCGCCGCCCGGTCTGGTGCCCTCGGCCGCCGCGCGGAGGATGGCGCGCACGGCGGCCGGGGTGACCGGCGCCGGATTGCCCGCCCGGCCGCTGTCGTGGGTGTCGGGTGTGGCCGGAGCGCCGTCGGCGGTGGTCGCGATCTCGACGGCGCGGTCCTCGTCGCCGGGCTCGAAGCCGACGTCGGCGAGCCGCACCGGGAGCCCCGCGCCGACGGCGAGGTCCCACAAGTACCCGGCGAGCTCGTCCGTGCCGAGCGCGGCGGCGATCCGGCCGAGCGGCCCGGGCGCTTGCCGCACGAGGTGGTCGGTGACGTAGGGCAGCACCACGGCGTGGGCGACGCCGTGCTCCACGTCGTAGCTGCCGCCGAGCATGTGCGCGATCGCGTGCTGCATCGCGAACCCGCCGGTCAGCGCGGCCCCGGAGAGGTAGGCGCCGTACAGCATTTCGGATCGCAGCACGAGGTCGCCCGGGTTCGCGAGCAGCGCCGGCAGCGTGGTCGCCACCACGCGGGCGCCCTCGACCGCGGCGGGCGCGATCAGCGGGCTCAGGCTCGGCAGGGAGATCGCGTCGACGCAGTGCGCCAGCGCGTTCATCGCGCTCGACGCGCTGACCGCCGGCGGCAGCCCCACCGACAGCTCGGCGTCGTAGACCACTGTGGACGGTCGCATCGCGAGGCTTTCCCGCATGCGCTTCACCCCGTCGGCGGTCATGCCGCAGAACCCGGTCATCTCCGAACCCGAGTAGGTGGTGGGCATCGCGATGATCGGCAGGCCCGACTCGTACGCGATGCCCTTCGCCAGCCCCGTCGCCGCGCCGCCGCCGACCGCGACGAGGCAGTCGGCGCCGCGGCTCGCGGCCTTCTCGGCGCCGCGGCGCACGAGCTCGACCGGAACCTGGCTCACGGCCTCGGGCAGCAGCCCCGCGCACCGGTCGCCGATCGCGGAGGCGAACCGGTCGCCGAGCTCGGTGCGGCCCGGCGTCGTGACGACCAACGCCCGGCTCGCGCCGAGCCGGGCCACCTCGTCGCGCAGGCCGGCCGAGGTGCCGGGCCCGAAGACCACGCGGGGCGGCGTGGCGTTGTGCACCCCGGCGGGGTGGGCGAACGTCCGCGGGACGGCGGTCACCAGTCCACCACCGTTCCGTCGGCCAGCACGGCCGAGCTGCTGTGCGGCACCTCGGGCCGATACGGGTGCTTCGCGGCTTCCCGCTCGTCGACCTCGACCCCCAGCCCGGGTGTCTCGGGCACCTGCCAGTGGCTGCCCACCCGGGTCATCGGGGTGCGCACGACGTCGTCGTACCAGCTCACCGCGCCGCTCATCTCCTCTTGGATCACGAAGTTCGGGGTGCTCACGTCGAAGTGCAGGGCCGCGGCACCGGCGATCGGGCCGTTGGGGTTGTGCGGCGCCACGCCCACGAGTTCGGTGTCGGCGACGGCCGCGATGCGCTTGCCCTCCAGCAGCCCGCCGGTGTGGTTGAGGTCGGGCTGCGCGACGTGCACCGCCTTCGCGGCGAACACCGGCAGGAACTCGCCGAGCCCCACCAGCCGTTCCCCGGTGGCGATCGGCACGCGCGAGCGTTCGGTGACCTGCCGCAGCGCCGCGGTGTCACCGGGCTGCACGGGTTCCTCGCAGAAGAGCGGTTCGTACGGCGCCAGCACGTCGAGGTACTGCAGGGCCGCGGCGACCGACGCGGTGCGCCCGTGGAAGTCGACCATGATGTCGACGTCCGGGCCGACGGTGTCGCGCAGCGTCGCCATCAATTTGTCGACGTGCCGCCGCTCGGCCGCCACGGTCAGGTGGTGGCCGTAGGGGATGAAGACGACCTTCATCGCGTCGTAGCCCTGCTCGACGACCGCGGCGGCCTTCTCGCGCAACACGCCGGCGTCGGCGGTGTCGTAGACCGAGGTCATGTCGCCGAGCCCGAGGTGGGTGTAGACGCGCACCGAATCGCGGACCCGACCGCCGAGCAGCCGCCACACCGGCAGCCCCACCGACTTGCCGAAGATGTCCCACAGCGCGTGCTCGATGCCGCTGATCGCGGTCGCGCCGATGATGCCGAGGCGGTAGTAGCTGTGTTTGGTCAGCACCCGCACGATCTGCTCGACGTCCCGCGCGTCGCGGCCGACGACCAGCGGCGCGAGGTCCTCGATCGCCCCGGTGACGGCCCGGGTCTTCCAGTTGAGGCTCGCCTCGCCCCAGCCGTACAGGCCGTCCTGGTCCGTGCGGACCTTCACCAGGATCCAGTTCCTCAGCTCCGCGTTGACGACGGTCGTCTCCACGGACGTGACGCGGATCGGCGGACCGCCGGACGTCGGCAACAGCATTCGGTGCTCTCCGTTCTTCGAGTGGCGCAGGCCACGCTAGGTTCGCCGAGACGATTACGTCCAACTCTTTGTCTGGATCTATTGATTTGTTTTGCTTCTCAGAGTTGGCTGGCGTGATGGACCGGACCGGACTCGAGTGCTTCGTGGCGCTCGCCGAAGAACTGCACTTCAGCCGGGCCGCGGAGCGCTGCCACATCAGCCAGCCGGCGATGAGCCAGCAGATCCTGCGCCTCGAACGCGCGCTGGACGTGCGCCTCGCTCACCGGAACAAGCGCACGGTCTCGCTGACGCGCGCCGGGGAGGTGTTCCTCAGCGAAGCGCGCAAGGTGCTGCGCCAGATGGACGACGCCGCCGCGCTCGCGTTGCGCACCGACCGCGGCGAGGTCGGGCAGCTCACCACCGGCGTCACCTCGCCGGCGCTCTACGTCGTGTACCCGGAGATCGCCGCGCTGTTCCGCCGCCGGCTGCCGAACGTCGGCCTCGTGGTGCGCGAGCTGACCACGGCGGAGCAGGAGCACGCGCTGCGCCGGGGCGACCTCGACGTGGGTGTCGTGCACCCGCCGCTGGACGACCCGAGCCTCGCGGTGGAGGAGATCGGGCGCGCCCCGTTCCAGCTCGCCCTGCCGGAGGGGCACCCGCTGACCGAGCGCGCCTCGCTCGAACTGGCCGACCTCGCGGGCGAGCAGGTGGTGATCTTCCCGCGCCAGATCGCCCCGCAGCTCTACGACACCGTGCTCCTGCTGTGCCGTCAGGCGGGGTTCAGCCTGAAGATCGCCCTGGAAGCCCACCCGGCGCAATCGATCATCGCGCTGGTCGCCGCCGGACTGGGCCTCGGGTTCATCGCCTCGGAGACCCAGCGCCTCGCCCGGGACGGCGTGGTGTACCGGCCGATCGACGGCCCGCGGCCCCAGCTCGCCATCGGGGTCGCCTACCACGCCGACGCGATCGCCCCGGCCGTGCGCACCTTCCTCGAAGCGGCGCGGGAAGCCGGCCGGTCGATGCGCTGAGCCACCGTTGCCAGATCACCGGCTTCCGGATCTTCTTTGCCAGTTGTTGACCAAGTTCGCCTTCGGAGTTATGGTCTAGACCACCACATCACCCTTCGCTCGCGCACCTCCCCCGGCGGCACGGGAAACCCGTGCGCTGCTTCGCCGTGCCCGCGTCCGGGAAGCGAGCTTTCCCCGAAGGAGCTGGTATGAAAGCGAACCGGAAGCTCATCGCCGGACTCACCGGTGCGGCGGTCGCTCCGTTGCTCGTCCTGGTCAGCCCCGCCGGCATCGCCAGCGCGCACGGTTACGTCAACTCCCCCGCCAGCCGGCAGGCGCAGTGCGCCCAGGGCGTGGTGGCGTGCGGCGCGATCAAGTACGAACCGCAGAGCGTGGAGGGACCCAAGGGCCTGCACAGCTGCGACGGCGGCAACGAGCAGTACGCCGAATTGAACGACGACAACAAGGGGTGGCAGGCCGCGCCGGTCGGCACCACGGCCACGTTCACGTGGACGTTCACCGCCCGGCACAGCACCGCCAGCTACGACTACTACCTCGGTGACGAGAAGGTCGCGAGCTTCGACGGCCACAACCAGCAACCCCCGGAAACCGTGACCCACCAGGTGGATCTGAGCGGCCACACCGGCCACCAGACCGTGCTGGCCGTGTGGAACATCGCCGACACCGCCAACGCGTTCTACTCCTGCATCGACCTCCAGGTCGGCTGACCGCGGCGGGATCCGTCGCGGGCGCGGCGGATCCCGCCGGGCCACCTCACCCGTCGCCGGCGAACGCCCGGCGGCCACTCCCGAGTCCCCACAGGAGGCGTTTTCCGTGATCTCCCGGCGAGCTTTCCTCGGCGCGTCCGCCGCGGCCGCGACCTTTCCCCTGTGGGGCAGAGAAATCGCCTCAGCGGCCACTCCGGACACCGTGCAGGTCGCGTTCGACGACAAGTCCGGCTCGGGCGCGACCTACGCGTACGTCACGGGAACCACCCCGGACAACCGGCTCGTGATCCTCAAAGCCGACGGCACGCCGTACTACCCGCCCTCACCCTCGGCGCCGCAGACGCCGCTCGCCGAAGACTGCGCCATCCCGGTGAAATCCCTGGCGCAGGTGAGTGTGCCGAAGATGTCGGGCGCGCGGATCTACGTGGTGACCGACGCGAAGCTCGACTTCTTCGTCAACCCCGGCCCGGCGATGGTGCACCCGAGCTTCGCGAACACCGCCGACCCCAACCACGACCGGAACTGGTCGTTCAGCGAGTTCACCTTCAACGACGACGTGCTGTTCGCCAACATCAGCTACGTCGACTTCGTCGCGATCCCGATGGGCCTGCACCTCACCACGACGGGTTCGGGCGACCAGACCGTGCCCGGGCTGCCCGCCGGTTCGCTGGGCCCGATCAGCGACGCGCTCGTGGCACAGGGCGGACCGTGGGCCGAACTGGTCGACGCCGGTCCGGACGGCAAGCCCCTGCGCGCGCTGTCCGCGGAGCACCGCGCCGACCGGTTCGCCGGCTACTTCGACGACTACATCGGTTCCGTGTGGGAGAAGTACGCCGGCACCGACCTCACCATCGACACACAGGTGCCCGGTCTCGGCAAGTTCTCCGGGCGCGTCGGCAGCGAGGGCAAACTCACCTTCAGCAACGGTGAGAGCTTCACGAAGCCCGCCACCGAGGACGTGTGGAGCTGCAACAGCGGTCCGTTCGCCCTGAAGGACGGCGACACGCAGGCCCGCAAGGCCTTCGTCCCGCGCCTCGCCGCGGCGCTGAACCGCACGACGTTGCTCGACAACCCGAACCAGCCGGACGGCGAAGACCCGGCGAGGTTCTACCGGAACGCCGTGACGAACCACTACGCCCGGATCGTGCACGGCAAGCTGCCCGACAACCGCGGTTACGCCTTCCCGTACGACGACGTCTCCCCCGGCCCGGACTTCAGCGGCGCCGTGCAGGCGGGTGACCCGGACACGCTCACCATCACGATCAACGCGCTGCGCTGACCCGCTCTCTCGAACTGTACTATATGGTACAGACAGACGGCGGGCACCGGATCCGCCGGGAGACGGGCCTGAGGCGATGCCACGCACGGATTTCCTGGTCACCACGCAGTGGCTGGCGGAGCACCTGACCGATCCGCACGTCCGGATCGTCGACATCCGCGGCTGGGTGCCGCCGCTGCCCGGCGAGGGTGAGCAGCCGGCCGGGCTGGGGTACGTGAGCTCCGCCGACGAGTACGCGCGGGGCCACGTGCCGGGCGCGGTGTTCGTCGACTGGACGCGCGACATAGTCGACCCGGACGACGCCGTGCCGGTCCAGGTCGCGCCACCACAGCGGTTCGCCGAGGCGATGGCGCGACTCGGGATCGGCGACGAGCACCTGGTCGTCGCGTACGACACGCATCCGGCGTCGACGTTCGCTACGCGGCTGTGGTGGGCGCTGCACTACTACGGCCACCCGCGCGTGGTCGTGCTCGACGGCGGGTTCGGCCAGTGGCAGCGGGAAAACAGGCCGGTGGACACCACCGCGCCGGCCCCCGCGCGGGCGGTGTTCACCCCGCGCCCGCGCCCGGAGCTGCGCACCACGGCCGACGAGGTGCTGGCCGCGCTGGGGAAACCGGACGTCCAGCTCGTCGACGCCCGCGACCCCGGCCAGTACTCCGGCGCGCTCGCCCGCCGCGGCAACCGGCCCGGGCACATCCCCGGCGCGGTCAACGTCCCGCGCGAGGATCTCGTGGACCTCGCCACCGGCACGTGGCGCGCGGCAGCCGAGCTCGAAGCCGTCTTCTCCGCGGCCGGCCTCGACTCCGGCACACCGGTCGTGGCCTACTGCAACGGCGGGGTCGCGGCCGCGTCCGTCCTCTTCGGACTCGCACTGGCCGGCTACCCGCTCGGCACGAACTACGACGGTTCGTGGAACGAGTGGAGCGCCCGCACCGACCTGCCCGTCGAAACCGCCTGAGGAGGCTGCGGTGGTCACCGAACTCGCGATCCTGACCGCGCTGCCCGGCGGCGCGGACGAACTGGGCCGCGCCATCGCGGCCGGGGTGCCCCACCTGCGACGGCACCCGGACTGCCGGTCCGTCTCGGTCAGCCGCTGTCTGGAGGAACCGGGCCGGTTCACGGTGTCGGTGGACTGGACGTCGGTCGAGGCGCACGAGCAGGGCTTCCGGTCGAGCCCGCTGTTCGAGCGGTGGATCGGCTCGATCGCCGGGCTGTTCGACCCCGCGACGCTCGACACCCGCCACTACGAGCCCTACCCCGCGTGATGCGCCCCGAACCGACCACGGCCCGCGGCCGCCGCACCCGCGAGAAGATCGTGACCACGGCGGCGCGGCTCATGCACGAACGCGGTCTCGGCGGCACGCCGCTCGAGGACGTGCTCGCCGAGAGCGGCACCGGGAAATCGCAGCTGTACCACTACTTCGGCGGCAAGCAGGACCTCGCCGTCGCCGTGCTGGAGCACCAGCTGGCGCGGGTGCTGGCGGCGCAACCGTCCCTTCAGGACGAAACGTGCACCGACCTGCGCCGCTGGCGTGACGAAGTGCTCGCCGCCGCGCGGGAAAGCCAGTACGGCAACTGCCCGCTCGGCGCGTTCGTCGGCCAGGTCGACGACGACGCCGAACTGCGGGCCACGCTCGCGCGCTTGTTCGAGCGCTGGCAGGACGCGATCACCGGGCTCGTCCGGCGCGCGCGAGCCGCCGGTGAGATCGCGCCCGGCACCTCGGCCGAGGACCTCGCCCTCACCCTGCTGACCGCGCAGCAGGGTGGGACGGCGCTGTCCCACCTGCGCGGGTCACCCGACGCGCTGGCCCGCGCGCTCGACGACGTGCTGGACCGGCACCGGGCGCCCGGAGTCACCCCGTGAGGTCACCCTCGCTGGCGTTCTTCGCGGCGTAGAAGGCCAGCTTCTCCTCGTCGACCTCCACGCCCAGGCCCGGCCCGGTCGGCACGCGCAGACGGCCGTCCGCCAGGTGCAACGGCTGGACGATGTCGTCGACGTGCAGGTAGTACATGCTGTCGATCGCGCGCGAGAGCACGGGCGTGCTGGCCACCACGGCGAGGTGGGCGGCCGTGGCGATGCCGAGCTCGCCACCGCTGTGCAGGTTCATGCCGAGCCCGAACGTCTCGCAGTGCGCGGCGAGCGCCTTCGTCGCCGCGATGCCGCCCCACTTGTAGACGTCACCGTGGATCACGTCGACGGCGCCGAGCCGCACGGCGGGCGCGAACTCCTCGAACCGCACCACGCACATGTTGGTGCACAACGGGATCCGCACCTTCGCGCGCACCTGGCTCATGCCCTCGATGCCCACGCACGGGTCTTCGAGGTACTCGAGGTCGAGCTCCTCCAGCGCGAGCCCGGCGCGGATCGAATCGGGCACGGACCACGCGGCGTTCGGGTCCACGCGCAGTTCCACGTCGGGCAGCGCGCGCCGCAGCTCGCGCAGGATCTCGACGTCGCCGAAGACGTCGGTGGTGCCCTTGAGCTTCACGGCCGTGAAGCCGCCCTCGGCCACGACTTTCGCCGCGTGCTCGGCCAGCCCCTGCGCCAGCTCGCGGCCCTGCGCGCCCGGCGCGTCGGCGCGGGTGACGAGCGCGGTGATCGGCACTTCCTCGCGCACCGGGCCGCCGAGCAGGTCGGTCACGCGCTGGCCCGTCGCCTTGCCCATGACGTCCCAGCACGCGACGTCGAGTGCGGCCAGCGCCGCGTAGCCGAGGTAGCCGTGGAAGAACGGCACCATGTGGTGGCGCCGGTGGAACGCCTCGAGCGCGAACGGGCTCTGGCCCACCAGTTCGGCGCCCAGCTGCCGCGTGAGCTCGGCGACCGGACGGCCCCACATCGTCTCACCCCAGCCCTCGACGCCGGTGTCGGTGCGCAGCCGCACCACCGTGCGGGTTTCGCCCGTCTTGGTCTCGAACGAGCTGGTGAACGGGTTGGTCAACGGCAGGTTCACCACCTGCACGTCGACTTCGGTGATCTTCATGCCTCCCCTTCGGTCGTGGCTTGGTGGTGGGTGGCTTCGGTGGCGCTGTCGAAGGCGCGGATCGCCCCGGCCAGCGCCGCCACCCGCCGGTCGAGCAGGTCGGTGCCGCGGTCGGCGGTCGCCGTCGTGGCGTCGTCGGTGCTGCCGCCGGCGCGGGCCCACTCGCCGTGGCGTTCGACCGTGAGCCCCGGGTAGGGCGGCCGGTCGAACAACGGCGGCGGGGTCACGTCGGGCCGGGGCGCGGGTTCGCGCACCAGGTCCGGGTTCGCGGCGAGCATCAGCGACGTCTCGAACAGGCCCGCGTGGCCCGGCGGCGCGGCTTCGCCGAGCGACCAGTACGAGCAGGCGGCCAGCGCGACGTCGGCCTCCAGCGCGTACTGCTTCACGGCCAGGCGCATGATCTCGTCGTTGCCGCCGTGGCCGTTGACGATCAGCACGCGCCGGAAACCACTGCGCACGAGCGAGTCGAGCGCGTCGGCCAGCACGGCTTGCAGCGTGGCGGCCGAGAGCGACACGGCCGCGGCGAACAGGTGGTGCGGGCTGTGGCCGTACGGCAGTGCGGGCAGCCGGACGACCTGCGGATCACCGTCGAGCCGGGCGAGCGCACCGTCGACGACGGCCTCGGCCAGCATCGTGTCGGTGCCCATCGGCAGGTGGGCCGCGTGCTGCTCCTGCGAGCCGATCGGCAGCAGCGCGATCGCGGCGGGCGCGGCCGCACGCACCTCCCGCCAGGTCATCCGCGTCAGTTCCGGCATGTGGGCTCCCCTCGAAGCGCTTCGCGTGGCATCGTGACCGCATGAGTTCCGGCGAACGACCGGCGCTGCGGCTGGTGCGAGCGCCCGAACCCGTTCCGCCCGTGCTCGGTGCCGTCGAGCTGGTGCCCGGGCGGGTGCGCGCGGCGCTGCTCGACCTGTCCGGCACCGTCCTCTGGCGCGCCGAAGCCGTGTTCCCGCGCGGTACGGCCGACCGGGCCGAGGTCGACGCGGCGCTGGCCGAGGCCACGCGCTTCCCGGATCCGCCCGCCGGCGTGGGGGTGGCGGCCGCGGGTCTCGTCGACGCCGGCGCCGGCGTGATCATCGAGCTCAACGAGGTGCCGGCCCTGCACGGCTACCCCGTCGCGGCGGTGCTCGGGGACCTGCTGCACGTACCCGTGCACGTCGAGCACCGCGCGCGCCTGCAGGTCCTGGGCGATCGCTGGTTCGGCCCCGGCGCCGGCCGCACGACGTTCGCCTCCGTGTCGACGGGTGAGGTACTCGGCGTCGGCGTGCTGTACGACGGCGAGGTGCTCGCCCCACCCGGCGGGCGCAGTGGCGCGCACATGACCGTGGCCGCCAGCGGCCGCCCGTGCACCTGCGGCGCGCGCGGGTGCTGGAAAACCGTGGCGACCACGCCGTGGCTGCGCGAGGAAGCGGAACGCCGCGGCCTGGCCGGGCGCACCGTCCGCGCCCTCGCCGGCGATCCGCTGCTCGACGAGTACGCGGGCAACCTCGCGCTCGGCCTGGTCAACATCCAGCAGCTGTTCGCCCCGGGGCTCTTCGTCCTCCACGGCGAAGCGGCCGAAGGTGGCGAACCGTTCCGCGCCCGCATCGAACAGCGCCTGCGCGAGGACTCCTCGTGGGCGAGGAGCGCCGAACCCCCGCGCGTGCTGGTGAACCCCGGCCCGGCCGACGACATCGCGTTGCTCGGCGGCGCGGGCCTGGTGCTGTCGAAGCACTGAAGTCACGAGGCCACCCTTCGCCGCGCGCGCCGTGGATCCGGGTCCGGCACGGCGTCGAGCAGCGTGCGCGTGTAGTCGTGCTCGGGCGCCGCGAACAGCTGCTTCGCCGGCGCCAGTTCCACGATGCGACCCGCGCGCATCACGGCGACGCGGTCCGCGATCTGCTGCACCACCGCGAGGTTGTGCGACACGAACACGTACGTCAGCTTCAGCCGTGATTGCAGTTCGCCGAGCAGGTCGAGCACCTGCGCCTGCACCGAAACGTCGAGTGCACTCGTCGGCTCGTCCAGCACGACCAGGCGCGGTTCGAGCGCCAGCGCGCGGGCGATCGAGATGCGCTGGCGCTGTCCGCCGGAGAACTCGTGCGGGTAGCGGTCCTGCAGCTCCGGCGCGAGACCGACTGCATCCAGCAGTTCGCCGACGCGGGCCCGCAGCCGCGTGCGGCCACGGCGGCCTCGCAGGTCGCCCTGGTGCGTGATGAGCGGTTCGCCGACGATCTCGGTGACGCGCAGGCGCGGGTTCATGCTGGAGTACGGGTCCTGCAGCACCACCTGCATCTCGCGGCGCACCGCGCGCAGCCGGGCGCCCGAGAGCGTCGCCAGGTCGGCGCCGGCGAAGCGGACGGTGCCCGCGGTGGGTTCTTCGAGCCGCAGCAGCAGCCGGGTCAGCGTCGTCTTGCCGGAGCCGGATTCGCCGACCACGGCGAGGGTTTCGCCGGTCACCACGTCGAGGTCGACGTGGTCGACGGCGGCCAGCGCACCGTAGTCCTTGCGCAGGCCCCGGATCTCGGCCAGGTTCGTCATACCCGCTCCAGCTTCGGTGTGGCGCGCAACAGCTCGCGCGTGTACTCCTCCTGCGGCGCCTCGAAAACCGGCAGCACGTCGCCGGTTTCGACGACGCGCCCGGACCGCATCACCACGACGCGGTCGGCGACCTCCGCCACCACCCCGAGGTCGTGGGTGATGAGCACGACCGCCATGCCGTGCCGGCGTTGCAGGTCCACCAGCAGTTCGAGGATCTGCGCCTGCACGGTCACGTCGAGCGCCGTCGTCGGCTCGTCGGCGATCAGCACCCGGGGCCGGCCGACCAGTGCCATCGCGATCATCACGCGCTGGCGCAGCCCGCCCGAAAGCTGGTGCGGGTACTGGGCCGCGCGGCCCTCGGCGTCCGGGATGCCCGCCTCGCTCAGCGCGGACACCGCGGCCCGGGCCGCCTCCGACCGTGAGGCGCCCTGGTGCCGGCGCACGACTTCGGCGACCTGCGCGCCGACGCGCTTCACCGGGTTGAGGCTCGTCATCGGGTCCTGGAACACCATGGCGACGTCGTTGCCGCGGATCCTGCGCAGGTCCTTTTCGGACAGTCGCAGGACGTCGCGGCCGTCCAGCCGCACCTCGCCGGCGGCGTAGACGCACGGCGGCTCGGGGTTGAGCCGCAGCAGCGACAGCGCGGTGGCCGTCTTGCCGCTGCCCGACTCCCCCACCACCGCCAGCGTTTCCCCTTCGTCCACCGCGAAGCTGACGCCGTCGACGGCCGTGACCGTGCCCGTGTCCAGCCGGAACTCGACCCGCAGGTCGCTGATCTCCACGAGGCTCATGAGCGGTACGCCTTCGGGTCCGCGACGTCGCGCAGGACGTCGCCGGTGATGTTGACGGCCAGCGCGGTGATCATCAGCGCGATGCCGGGGAACACGGCCACCCACCACGACGTGCCGAGGTACAGCTGGCCGTCGCTGAGCATGCCGCCCCACGTCACGGTCTGCTTGGGCACCCCGAGGCCGAGGTAGCTCAGCGACGCCTCGGCCACGATCGCCGCGGCCACGTGCAGCGTGCCGATCGTCGCGAGCGGCGCCATGACGTTCGGCAGCAGGTGCCGGCGCATGATCGCGAGGTCCGTTACCCCGATCGCCCGCGCCTCGGTGACGAACTCCCTGGTACGCAACGAAAGCACTTCGGAGCGGATCACCCGGGCGTAGGAGACCCAGCCGGTGAAGCCGAGCACGAGGACCACGTACCACAGCCCGGAGCCGAGGAACCCGACGATCGCGAGCGCGAGCAGGATAGGCGGGAACGCGAGCTGGATGTCGGCCAGGCGCATGAGGATCCGGTCGAACCAGCCGCCGAGGAACCCGGCGACGAGCCCGATCACCGCGCCGACGATCCCCGCGAGCAACGCCGCGCACGCGCCGACGAGCAACGAAATCCGGGCGCCGTAGCACAGGCGCGACAGGATGTCGCGGCCGAGCTGGTCCGTGCCGAGCAGGTGGCTCGCGTCGCCGCCCGTCTGCCACGCCGGCGGGTGCAGGCGCACGAGCAGGTCCTGCGCGCTCGGGTCGTAGGGCGCGATGAGCGGCGCGAACACCGCGACCAGCACCATCAGCACGAGGACGGTCACGGCGACGGCGCCCAGCCGGTTGCGCAGCACGGCGCGCACGGCACTGGGCCGGGCGGCCGGAGCCGCGGCGGTGTTCGTGGCAGCGGTGGTGATGGCAGTCATGAGGTCACCCGCACCCTGGGGTCGAGGATCGTGTAGGACAGGTCCACCAGCAGGTTCACGACCACGAACGTGGCCGCGAAGAACAACACCGCGGCCTGCACGAGCGGGAAGTCGCGGTTCTGGATCGCCTCGACCGTGAGCCGGCCGAGGCCCGGCCACGAGAAGACCTGCTCGGTGAGGATCGCGCCGCCCAGCAGCGAGCCGACCTCGAGGCCGACGACGGTGACCACGGGCAGCGCGGCGTTGCGCATGCCGTGGCCGAGCACGATGCCGCCGGTGCCGAGCCCCTTCGCCTTGGCGGTGCGGATGAAGTCCGAACCCAGCACGTCGATCAGCGATGAGCGCAGCAGCCGCGCGATCACCGCTACGGAGTACACGGCGAGCGTGACGGCAGGCAGGATCAGGTGCGCGATGCCGCCGTACCCCGACGCGGGCAGGATCTTCAGCTGCACCGCGAAGATCAGGATCAGCAGGATCCCGACCCAGAAAGCCGGAGTGGACTGTCCGACCAGGACACCGGCCATCACGCCGGAGTCGCCGGCGCGGCCGCGGCGCAGCGCGGCGAACGTGCCCGCGGGCACGGCCAGCACGAGCGCCACGAGCAGCGCGGCGCCGGCCAGCTCCAGCGTCGCCGGGACGCGGGAGAACAGGACGTCGGTCACCGGCTGGTCGTAGACGAGCGAGTTCCCGAGCTGCAGCCGCGGCAGGCCGGCGAGGTAGTCGAGGTACTGCGTGATGAGCGGGCGGTCCAGCCCGAGGCTCGCCCGCAGCGTCGCCTCCTGCGCCGCGGTCGCGTCGGGCGGCAGGATGAGCTTCACCGGGTCGCCCGAGAGCCGCACGAGCAGGAACGCCGCCGTGGCCACGAAAAACAGGACCACGATCGCCGTGAGCACCTTCGTCACGACCACCCGCAGCACGCCGGCGCCGGCTCGCGCGGGCGGCCGCGTGGCGGTGGTGACCGGCGCCGTCACGGGGTCACCTTCGCCGAAGCCATGGCGAGCACGCCGACGACACCGGGCTGCCACGTCGGACGGGTGTTGACCGCGTAGGTGTTGTCGATCTGGTAGAGGAACACGAACGGCGCCTCCTGCTTGAGAAGTTGCTGCAGCGACGTGAAAGCCCGCTGCCGGTCGGCGGGTGCGAGGGACAGTTCTTCGGCGTCCACGAGCCGGTCGGCTTCGGCGTTGTGCCAGCGGCTCTGGCGCCGGTCGTGGCGCACGTTGGACTGCACGAGGCTTTCGGCGTCGAGCGTCCAGCCGGTGCTGGCGGCGAGGTAGATCGGGCCGAGCGCGCCGCGGTTGCTCGACGTCAGGCGGCTCGAGTACGTGCCGGTGTCCACGAGATCGACGCGCGCCCGCACGCCGGCCTTCGAGAGCAGTCCGGAGATGGCCTCGGCGACGTTGGAGTCGGCCGTCTGCGCGGTGATCGAGGTGTCGAACCCGTCCGGGTAGCCCGCCGCGGCGAGCAGCCGCTTGGCTTCGCCGACGTCGCGCGTGTACGGCGTGATCGACGGGTCGAAGCCGAACGACTCGCGGGGGAACATCGTCGGCACCTCGCGCGCCTTGCCGTCGAGCACCGCCTTGATCAGCAGCGGCACGTCGACGGCGTGGTTGAGCGCTTGGCGCACCCGCACGTCCCGCAGCGGTCCCTGCGTGGTGTCGAGCGAGAGGTACGACGTGCGGATGCCCGGGAAGTGGCGGATCTCCACGCCCGGGTAACCCTGGATCTGCAGCGCGGCGTCGGGCGTCAGGTTCGCGACGATGTCGACCTCGTCGCTCTGCAGCGACGCCAGCGCCGACGACGGGTCGGGCATCGGCAGGAACACGAGCTCGTCGAAGGCGGGTTTCCCGCCCCAGTACGCGGGGTTCGCGCGCATCCGCAGCTGGTGGTCGCGCTGGAACTCCTCGAACGTGAACGGCCCGGTCCCCACTGGGTGTTTCGCGAAGCCGGCCGACCCGACCTTCTTGAGGTAACCCGGCGGCACGGCGACGCCGCCGAACAGCGAGACCTTCGCCGGGATGATCGGGTCGGGCTGGCTGCAGCGCAGGTCGACGGTGAGCGGGTCGACGGCCACGGCGTGCTTCACGTACCGCAGCTCGACGATCGGCGATTTCGTGGCGGGGTCGAGCAGGCGGTTGATGCTGAACGCCACCGCGTTCGCATCGCAGGGCTCGCCGTTGTGGAACTTCACGCCGGGCCGGAGCTTGAACCGCCAGGTCAGCGGCTCGGGTGAGGACCAGGACAGGGCCAGGCCCGGCTTCAGCTGGTTGTCCGGACCGCGGGTGGTGAGCGTGTCGAAGAGGTTGATCAGCACGTTCATCGAGAACAGGTCGCCCTGTTTCTGCGGATCCAGGATCTTGGGATCCGCGGTCTGGGCCACGCGCAGGACGTTTCCGGCGGGGCCGGTCGTGCCCGCGGCGCTGCCGCAGGCGGTGAGCAGGCCGGGCAAGGCGAGTGCAGGCAACGCGAGGCTGCCGAGCCGGAGGGCGTCGCGGCGGGACAGGCGGGGACGCGGTGGGGCCACGGGGAGCCGGCTCCTTTCGCTTGGTGAAATGTCGTTCCGTCACATGGAACGGGATTGCGCTAAGGTAGGCCTCGTGAACAAGGCTGTCAACGACTCGGCTCGCGCCCGGCCCGAGCCCCGCGGCGCGGTGGAGAAGGCGCTGGAAGTGCTGGCGACGCTCGCGCGCCCGGGCGGCCCGCACCGGCTCGCCGACGTCGCGAAGGCCTGTGACCTGCCGAAACCGACCGCGCACCGGATGCTGCAGACGTTCGCGGACGCCGGGTTCGCGGTCGGGACGGGCGGCGCGTACGACGTCGGCCCGCGGTTGCTCGGGTTGTCGGCGGCGGCGCTGGCGGGCAGCCGCGTCGCCCGCGCCGCGCGGCCGGTGCTCGTCGACCTGCGGAAGCGGACCGGGCTCACCGCGCACTTCGCCGTGCGGCACGCCGATCAGGCGGTGTACGTCGAGAAGGTCGAGCCGGAGCAGGCGTACCGGTTGAACACGCGCCCCGGCGGCGAGGTGCCGCTGTACTGCACGGGCGTGGGGCGCGCGATCCTGTCGCGATTGCCCGCCGCGGAGGTGACGGCGGTGCTCGATGCCGCGCCACTGAAGGCGTGGACCGCGAAGACGCAGACCGACCCGGCGGCGATCCGGGCCGATCTGGCCACTGTGGACAGTCTGGGGTACGTGGTCGACGACGAACAGCACGAAGCCCACGTGCGATGCGTGGCCGCTCCGGTGGTGTCCGGCGACGGGGCGGTCGCCGGCGCGGTGAGCGTGGCGGGGCTGACGTTCACGCTGCAGCCGGACGCGTTCGCAAAGCTCGGCCCACTCGTCGCCGAGGCGGCGAACCGGATTTCGGCGAAGCTGGACAACGCTTCGACGCCGCTGCACTCGGTGTCCGATGAGGACTGAACTCGCGGGGATCCTCACCCGGGGCCGGGAAAGCGGCGTTTACTCGGCCGCGGCGTGGTCGGTGGGCACCGCCGGCGGCGTCCTCGACCGGGGCTTGCTCGGCACCCGCTGGCACGGCGGCCCGGCCGTCACCGAGGACAGCCGGTGGGATCTCGCGTCGGTGACGAAGCCGATCGCCGGGCTCGTCGTCGCGGCGCTGGCCGAGCGGGGGTTGCTGGACTTCGACGACCCGCTCCCCCGCTACCTGCCGGCGTACGCGGGCGGCGACAAGGCCGGGATCACTGTGCGGCAGCTGCTCACGCACACGTCGGGACTGCCCGGCGGGACGCCGTTGTGGCGGCAGCACGCGACGCGGGACGCGTTGCTCGAAGCGATCCGGACGGGACCGTTGCGGTCGGCGCCGGGAACGCGGGTGGAGTACTCGTCGCAGGGGTTCATCTTGTTGGGACTGATCGCGTCGGTGGCGGCCGGGGTTCCCTTGGACGAGCTGGTGGCGGATCTCGTGTGCCGGCCCGCCGGGCTCACGTCGACGAGCTTCGGACCGGCCTCGAACGCGGTGGCCACTGAGGACTGCCCGTGGCGCGGGCGGGTCGTGTGTGGACAGGTGCACGACGAGAACGCCGTGGTGCTGGGCGGGATCTGCGGGCACGCCGGGCTGTTCGCGACGCTCGGCGACGTCGAGCGGCTCGGGCAGGTGCTCGCGGCCGGTGCGCCGGGGTTGCTGAAACCCGCTTCACACCAGGCGATGATCGCGTGCCACACCTCGTCGCTCGAGCTGCGGCGCGGTCTGGCGTGGCAGGGTCTCGACGTGCCGGGCTCGCCCGTGGGCACGGCCCTCGCGCCGGATGCGTACGGGCACACGGGGTTCACCGGCACCAGCCTCTGGGTCGAGCCGGGCCGTGGGCGTTATTACGTGCTGCTGACCAACCGCGTGCACCCGTCGCGGTCGGTGCCGGGAATCGACGTGGTGCGCCGCGAGTTCCACGACCGCGCGGCGATGCTGTGAATTGAGCTCCCACATCCTGGGAGTTCGCGGCCGTCGGGATTCGTTGGCGGAGAACGACTCCCGTTGGTCGATGTCCGTTTTATTCGGTTTCCACCCAAGGGCTGGACCCGGTTCCAGTCCCTACTTTCGGCGCTTCTCGCTTTCCGGGCGAAATCCGAAACTTTCTGCACGGGCCACTCGGGTTGGCCCTCTGTGCGGAAGGTAGACCGTATGTCTTCGAAACGGCTGGCCGTGCTGGCGACAGCAGTGACGGCTTCGTCGATCCTCGTGGCCGCCGGTGGCGCCGCGAACGCGGCACCCCAGCAGACCGGCCAGGTGAGCACCGACTCGCAGGGTCGCGTCATCGCCGTCCAGCCCGCGGCCCCGCTCGCCGCGGCCCGGGGGCTGGCCGGCACCGCCGCCGCTGCGGCGCAGTCGCACACCGCGGGCCTGGCCGAGCAGTTCGGGGTTTCGATCGGCGACCTCGCGCTGACCAGCGTGCAGTCCATCCCCGGAGGCAGCATCGCGCGGCTGCAGCAGAACGTCGCCGGTGTCCCGGTCTACGGTGCGCAGATCGTGCAGGACCTCGACAACAGCGGCGCGCTGATGGCCGCGCTGGGCAAGACCACGCAGCACACGCGGGGTGCCTTCCCGGCCGACGCGAAGTCCGCTCAGGACCGTGCGGCGAAAGCGGCGTACGGCGCGGTTGCGGCCAAGGAAGGCGCGGCTGCCGCGGATCTGAAGACGGGCGCCGAGAAGGCGTACTGGTACGACGCGAGCCTCGGCGGCGACGGTGCGAGCGCCACGGCCGTGCCGACCTACTTCGTGCCGGTGTCCGGTGTGGACCCCGACGACAAGTGGACGGTCGTCGTCGGCGCCGACAGCGGCCAGGTGCTGCAGCTCTGGGGCGAGACGAAGGCCGCCACCAACCGCGTGGTGTGCGACGCGAACCGCAAGGTCGTGGACCTCGACGTGGCCACGCTGGCGGACCTGCGCTGCGGCATCGGCACCGCGTTCAGCGCGACCCGCAGCGAGGGTCAGGCCGCGGTCTCGACGGCGGACGTGAACAGCGTCTACGACTTCTTCGGCGAGGCGCAGGACTTCTACTCGAAGTACGCCTCGTACGACCTGACGAGCAACATCGGCGCCGACTACCACGACGGCAAGGGCAAGGCGCTGCGCGGCACCGTGCGCATGTGCGAGGTCGAGACCGAATCGGACGGTCGCCGGCACACGCAGTGCCCGTGGGCCAACGCCTTCTGGGAAGGCGAGCAGATGGCCTTCGGTGAGGGCGTGACCACGATGGACATCACCGGCCACGAGCTCACCCACGGCGTCACGCAGCACACGTCGCAGCTGGGCAACGGTTATGCGGGCGCCCTGAACGAGGGGATGTCCGACGTGCTGGGCCAGTTCATCGCCATCAAGGCGGGGGACGCCAACGTGCAGGGCGCGAACCGCTGGCTGATGGGTGCGGGTTCGTCGATCGGGCAGGTGCGGGACATGAAGAACCCCGCGAACTCCGGCGAGGGCCCCAGCCCGGACCGCGTCAACGGCCAGTACTGGGTCGGCCCCAACGGCGACCCCCACATCGACGCCGGCGTCGTCGACAAAACCGACTACCTCATCACTGACGGCGCCACCTTCAACGGCCAGACGGTCCGCGGCATCGGCGAGGACAAGGCCATCGCGCTCTGGTGGAAGGTCGAAAACCTCCTCCGCCCGACGTCCACCTTCCGCGACCTCGGGGTGGCCCTGAACTCCGCCTGTGCGACCAACGCCCGCACCGCCGTCGCCGGCACCACCACGGCGGACTGCACGCAGGTCGCCAACGCGGTCAAGGCCACGCAGCTGAACCTCGCCCCGTAGGTCACCCTCACCCCCGCCGCTGCCGGCCCCTGCCCCGGGCGCCGGCAGCGGCCTCTCTCGTGTCGCAAACCTGCCAGCACCCCCTACCCCCTTCTGTGACGATCGTCATGACGACCCGACCGGGAGGTGGTGCCCATGCCACAACACTCGTTCGTCGAGCACCGCCCCTGCGTTGCCGAACACCCACTCGCCGCGCCGGTGGGCAACAGCCTTTGTGCGCAACTCACCCTCACGCGTCCGGATCGCACCATCCACTCAGCGCTTCTGACCGCCCACCCGTCCGACAACCACCACCCCGACGGCGCCAATCACACATCCGGACGGCCCCTCAGCACCGGATCGCGAGCGCAACCCACCACCGCCTGTCCAGATCACAACATCTGTTTAGCTCTTCCCACCGCTGAACAGCTCAGCCGCCGCCAGCGCGACGCTGCCGAACCCTCGCCCGACCAACCCCGTAGCGCCCGAGCGCGAGTGGAAATCACCGTCGCAAGTTCAGGTCACGACGTCCGCTTAGCGCGTGTTGCCGTGCAGCGGTTCAGCGAGCACCCTCCCCACGGTGCCAAACGCCCACCCAACCGACATCACGGCAACCGAATGCGAACACAGCCCGACACCGCGCGTCCAGATTGCGACATCCGCCCAGCGCTGTGTGCCGCTCAGCGGTTCGGCGAACACCACGGCAGTGGCGCCGAACGCCCACCGCGCCGACGCCGCGGCGACCGAAGGCGAGCGCAATCCACCACCGCCTGCGCAGATCGCGACAGAGGTTCAGCGATCCTCGTCGTCCAGCAGTTCGGCGAGCACCGCCGCCTGGCTGATGTCCAGGGCTTTCGTCGCGGTGAGCAGGGTGAGCGGGCCCTTCGCGGCGAGCGCGCGGAGGTCGGCGAGGGCGTCGGCGGCGGGGCCGGGCTCGGAGAGCTCCGCGTGGTAGCGGCGGGTGAACTCGGCGAACCGGTCGGGGTCGTGGCCGTACCACTTGCGCAGCTCGGTGGAGGGCGCGACCGCCTTGCACCAGTCGTCCAGGGCAGCCTTCGCTTTGGCCAGGCCGCGCGGCCAGACGCGGTCGACGAGCACGCGGGTGCCGTCGTCGGGGCCGGCGGGGTCGTAGACACGGGCGATGCGGACCATGGGGCCATTGTCTCCCAGGCGCGGCCCGCGGTCCACCGGCGCCACCCAGGAGTCCACTGTGGATAGCTCACCGGCACGGAACCGCGTGACGCCGCGGGGCGAGATCGTCGCGATCCCGCTGCGCGGCGCCTGGACGGGCAACCGCGGCATCCTCCACTCGGGACGGCAGATCGTCCGCACCCACGCGAGCGACCTGTGGCTCACGTGCCGCCTGGAGTTCCGCGGGCGGTGGCGGGAGCAGTGGCTGCCCCGGCGGTACACGCACCTGTTCTTCCACGACGAGGCCGTGTCGTTCGCGGCGGGACACCGTCCGTGCGGCGAATGCCGCCGGGAGGACTACGTGCGCTATCGCGACACCTGGGCGCGCCTCCTCGAAGTCCCGCCGCCGTCGGCGCGGGCGATGAACCGGCAGTTGCACACCGAACGCCTGGCCGGGCGCCGGCGCCGGCTGCACGCGATGCCGTGGCGCGACCTGCCCGACGGCACGTTCGTGCTGCTCGACGACGTTCCGGCGCTGGTCGTCGACGGCGGGCTGACCGAGTGGACCACCAGCGGCTACGGCACCCGCCACCGGCTCCCGCACGAGGGGACCGCTCAGGTGATCACCCCACCGTCGACTCTCGCCGTGCTGCGGGGCGGATACCCCGTGCAGATCGACCCATCCGCCCGGCGTTGACCTGCGAGTTCACTCTATGGCACTGAGTGCACTTACGTGTCGCTCTCCGGGAAAGCGGCACTGAGCCGGGCCATGACGTCGGGCAGCGGCGTGGCGGTGCTCAACACGGCGACGACCGTGGTCTCGCCGTCCACCTTCGCCGGCCGGAAAGCCTCCCCGACCAGCGCGAACGCCCGCGCGGCACTCGCCGCGATGTCGTCCTTGCCGCCACTGCGCAGCCAGCGCCGCAGCACGTGGTTGTTGGCCGCCGCGATCGCGGCGGCGGCGACGGCCGCGCGCAGGCTCGCCATCACGTCGCCCCGCTCGGCGAAGCGGCCCTGCAGGTAGCGGGCGAGCACGCGCTGGTAGCGATCGACCGTCGCGACTTCCTTGTCCCGCAACGAAGGCACGGTGCGGGTGAGGGTGAAGCGCTTGAGCGAGACGTCCAGGTCGGCGGCGTAGTAGTCGAGCACGAGACTGACCGTCTCGCAGGCCACCTCGACGGGGTCGCGCGCCGGGTCGGCGTTCTCGAACGCCTGCTCCATCTCGGTGACGATTTCGTCGTGGTTCGCGAAGAGGACGTCGTCCTTCGTGTCGAAGTACCGGAAGAACGTGCGGCGCCCGACGCCCGCGGCCGCGGCGATCTCGTCGACGGTCGTCGTCTCGTAGCCGTTGGCCGTGAACAGGTCCACCGCCGCCGAGGACAGCGCCCGGCGCAGCTGCCGTCGGCCGGCGGGCGTCGCCCCGACCCGGGTGGCCGGCACGCGGCGCGGCGATTCCGTCATGCCCGCAGACGGTAGCAGGCCCCCTTGCTAGTGGCACTGAGTGTCGTTAGACTCTCGGTCAGACCTCGCGCACCCCAGACCGGAAGGCGTCGACGATGACACTCGACCAGCACCTGTCGCCGACCGACACCGTCGCGCTCGCCGACCACCCCCACGATCGCTTCGACGCCTACTACGGCCGGCTCTTCGGCTGGTCGGTGCGCCGGCAGGACAACCGGCTCTTCCTGGCCCTCGAGAACGGCCTCTGCGCCGTCACCCTGCCCAAACTCGCGGCCGGTCCCGTGCTCCGCCACCTGGACGTCACGGGTTGCCAGGGTCCCGTCCTGGTCCTCCCCACGCCGCACGGCCCGCGCGTCGCCATCCTCGCCGAGACCGACGGCCTGGTCCCCCCGCGCGCCACCCTGCCCCCGGACGCCGACCTCCTCGACTGCGGCGCCCTCGTGCCGCTGCCCATCGGCCCCGGCCTGCCCGGCATCTCCGCCGAGTGGCTCACCGCTCCCGACCCCCGCCAGCGCTGGCTGCCCAGCCTGAGCGCCGTCCTCGCCGCCATCCGCATCCGCCACTGACCCCACGGCCACCACCCGGACAGCCTCTCTCCACCGCCACACCCCTCCACGGCGCGGATTGCCACGACAGCCGCCGAACAACGGCACGACCAGAAGACTCAGCGGACGAGCGCCCCCATGAAAATCCCAGGCCAGCGAACAAATTCCCGCGGCCCCGCGAAAACCGTTGCCCGCGCCCTCCCAGGCAGGGTTCCGGCAAAGTCTTTGTGTTGTTTGGGTGGGTTTTCCGGGCAGGGTGGGGGCTGGGGTGGGGTTGCGGGTCATGTGGCGTGGTCCGGCGGGGATGTTGGTCCGGCTGGTGTGGCGTAGGGCGCTGGTGGTGGGGTTGCGCGGGCTGGCCATGACGCGGGGTGCGGTGCCGGCGCGGACGCGGGAGGCGTCGCCGGTGCAGGTGACGTCGCGGACCGAGTGGGACGAACGTGCCCCGCAGGGACGTCCCGTCCACCGCGATCGCTTGCGGCACAGTGCCAGGGCCGAGTTCGGCGGGATCCTGCCCAGCCGGCCAGCGACTGATCGCGTCGTCGAGAGCGTCACCGTTGATCCGCCCGCCCACCCGGCACACGGTCGCCTCGCCCGGTGCCGCACACCGGCCCCGCCGCGGATCGAACCGGGTTCCCCGGCAGCGCCAGCACCTGCGGCAAGGCATCCGCGGCCCACTCCCCGATCGCGGCGAAGGACCGTGCTCCGGCCGCCACCGCCACCGCGGCCAACACCAGGACCGACCCGACCCGGTGTCGCACACCACACCGATGCCGCGGATCAGGGACCCGATCCAGAAACTCACGCAGGCCAGCAACCCCGCCCGAATCCCCCTCAACACCGATGAGCACGCCCAGACGATCAAACACGGCAGGGATCAGGCACGCTGACCCAGCGGGCACGGCACTCACACGATCATGGGACTTCGACAATCACATGATCAACACAGACCACGCCCGCCCTGCAACCAGCTCCACCAGACATGCCCCCGCCCTCCCGAGGGGGGCGTCCCCATCCCAGTCTACCGTTGCCAGGCACCAAAAAGTGGCCTGCGCGGAATCTGTGGACAACTTCGGCGATCAGCAGTGACCTGTGGACAACGGCGAACTCATGAGGCAATTACCGAGTACCGTTCCTGCCGCGATCCGGGGCCACCGTTGAGGCGCGACGACGCGCGGAGGCCTGAGCGTCGCGGGTGGACGAGCGGAGACTCGAGCGTCGCCCGTGGAAGTGCCGAGACTCGGCCGTCGGCTGGTGGCGGTGCAGAGACGTGACCGCGGCTGCGGATGCCGCAGAGACCTGGCCGCGGCCAGCAGACGCCGCAGACACCTGACCGCCGGATGGGGCGGGTTGGCTACCTCTGCCGAGCGGGCAAACGACGGTCAACGGCTGACGGCCAGCTGTCCCCCGAGCACCTCGGCGGTGAGGTTCACCAAGGCGTCCACGCCGGCGACCAGACCCTCGATCTCCGCCCAGCGGCGGTGGTCGCGGTCCGGGTCGGGGGCGAGGGCGGTGTCGACGAGGAGCAGGAGGGTGTCGATCTCGTAGGCGAGGTCGGCGAGGCGCAGGAAGGGCACGTGGTCCGGCGCGGGGCCGGCCCCGGCGGCGCGGGCGCACGCCGCGTGACCCAGGCTGCGGCAGACCTCCTGCAGCCGCGCGCGGATCTCCTCCTTGCGGGCCCCCGCCCGCGGGACGCCGGTGCGGATGTTCCAGGCGACCGAGAGGAGGCAGCGCCCGGCGTCCTCGAGGGAGGTGTTCGTCACCGGGTGAGTCTGGGAGATCCGGGGCCTACCCCCGTCGTTCGACACGCGAGAGCCACCGGATCGGGTGACGCCAGGCCGTTGGGTCCTTTATGGACAAACACGTGATGTCGGAAGAACACCATCAGCTGGCGGACAAGCACCACTAAGCGATCGCGTGGTTCTTTTCCACGGGTACCGTGATCACCTCGACCCCGTTTTCCCCCAACGCATCGCGGTAGCGCCCGGGCAACCGATCGTCGGTCACGAACACGTCGACGTCGCTGAGCGAACACGCCCGCACCATCGCCGAGGTCTCGAACTTGTCCGAGTCGGCGAGCAGGATCACCTCGTCGGCGACCTCCACGAGCGCGCGCTTGGACACGGCGTCGAAGTGGTTGCCGCAGTACACGCCCTCGCCGGTGAGCCCCGACGCCGCGAGCAGCAGCGTCCGCAGCCGCAGCTCCCCGATCGCCGCCACCGTCATCGGCCCGGCGAACGACTGCGAGCCCTGGTGCAGGGTGCCGCCCAGGCTGATCACGTCGAAGCCTTCGCGCCCCTGCAACGTGTTGATAACCGGCAGCGAAGCCGTCACCACCTGCAGGTTCAAGCCCGGCCGCAGCAGCTGCGCGACCTCGTGCGTGGTGGTGCCGGCGTCGAAGGCGACCGCGCCGGACTCGGGCAGCAGCTCCAGCACCTTGCGCGCGATGGCCTTCTTCGCGTCACCGTTGCGCGCGGTGCGGGTGTGGAAGTCGGTGCCGCCGATGGCCGCCGCGGGCAGCATCGTCACGCCGCCGTGGACGCTGCGCATCCGGCCCTCCCCCATGAGCTGGCGGGCGTCGCGGCGGATGGTCATCTCCGAGACGCCGAACGCGTCGGCCAGTTCGGCGACGGTGCAGAAGCCCTGCGCCTCGACGAGCGCGACGAGTCTGCTCCGGCGTTCCTGTGCGGGAGACAGCTGGGTCTCGGGTGGTGCCACGGGTTCCTCCGGTCGGTCGCGGCGGCCCCGTCACCGTGAGGGGGCCTGCCGGATCCGTCCGATGTTAACCAGCACCAATTCCCGAACACCAACACCGCGGGTCACGCGGCGCGTGGACGGATCGTACGGCGATTGGTACTGGGCCATCGTTTTCTGACTCCTCTCGAACAGGTGGTGGCTGGTTCTTCACACCGGAAGGCGGCCGAGGAACGTGCGTCCGGGGTCGTAGCCGCGCAGGCGCTCGAGGTCCGCGGCGTCCGGTATCGGCTCGGGCCGGCAGTCGGCGGCGACACCGAGGGGGAATCCCGTGCGTTCGACGATCCGGCGCAGCGTCGCGTCCCGGTCGGTTCCGGGCTTCTCGACGTAGCTCGTGATCACGTAACGGCCGTTCCGGCGTTCGAGCACACCCTCCGACGTCACGATCGCCGACACGCGCCTGCCCGGCACCGTCACGTAGGGCACGGCTTCGACCAGCCGACGCGGCGAGTGCTTGACCACGGCGACGACGTCATCGGCCGCGGACGCGACGTCGTTCGCCCCGCCCGAGCCGACCAGGAAACCGCCGTCGGCGCCGACAGTCGAGTTGATGTTGCCCTCGGCGTCGATCTGACCCGCGCCGAGCACTCCGATGCTGGACGTGCCGGGGCCCGCCATGTCGCGCCCGAGCACCGTCATCACGTCGGTGAGCTGCAAGCACGTCGGGAGGTTTCGGCCGGCGAACAGGTAGGGATCACCCGGCTGCGGTTCGAATCCGGACATCCCGAGTTCGGCGGCCAACTGCACAGGCGAACCGGCCGCACGCAGTCGCGCGACCGCGACCCACGCGGCCAGGTGCGCGAACCCGATCCCCGCCAGCGCGACGTCGTGGCCCGCCACGGTGATCCGGTCCCCGACGACCCGGGCGGCGGTGAGCGTCATCCGCTCTTCGACCGTCGGCCCCGTCGCCAGGGAAGGCGGCCACTCGACCGGGCGACCCTCGCGCAACGTGCGCAGCCGGTCCTCGCCGAGGCGGGCCAGGAAGTCGTCGTGGTCGCGGACGCCGGTGATCCACTTCTTGGTCCACCGCGCGAGTTCGTCCGGTTCCGCGGCGGCCGCGCGTAGTTCGTCCATGAACTCCGCGTCCTCGACGTACCCGCCGACCCCCTCGAGACCCACCGGCTGCAGGCCGTAGGGGTGGGAACCGAACGGCGTGTGGCACACCGCGCGCACCGCGTGTGCGGGAACCATCGGCAACGAGTTGTGCCGCCGGATGAACGCGTCGTCCACGATCTCCTCGACGCACGCGATCACGCCTTCGCGGGCCGCGAGCGAACCCCACGCGCCCTCGCCGTAGGGCGGCGCCAGGATGACGTTGCCCGCCGGGTCGGCGGCGAGTCCGTGCAGCAGCAGGAGGTCGGGGCGCAGCGCCGTGACCACCGGCGAGATCGTGCCGTCGGGCCCGATCTCGTGGTAGTCGCGGCCGGCGTGCTCTTCGGCCATCGAACTGCCCGCCAGTGAGCGCACCGGCAGGAACGGCACCCCGAGCGCGCCGGCCATCAGGCGCGCCGTGAGGGTCCAGATCGACCAGTTCTCGATCTCCACGGACCCGTCGGCCGACGCCCGCTGCAGCACCGGGTTCGGGCGCGGGCTCGGGAAGTTCTCCCCCGCGTACGCCACCGTCAACCGGCGCACGAGGCCAGCGGCGACGAGCGCGTGCTGGGTGTTCACGAACCCGTGGGCGCTGATCCGGAACTCGGGCGTGGTGCCCGTGAACCGCCGGATGATCTCCGCGACCGCCGCGTTGGGCCGGCCGCCGTTGTAGGCGAAGTGCAGGAACGCACCGGGGCGCACGAACTGCTCGACGGCATCCGCGAGCGGCAGGACCTTCGACGCACTCATGCCGTGGTCTCCACGATCAGGAGCGCGTCGAGCGCCACGACCCCGGCCGCGACGGCCTTCACCGGGTTGATCTCCAGCGTGAACTTTCGCCACGGCAACGCGGCGGCCAGCGCCCCGAGGTTCGCGACGAACCCGCCCAGCGCGGCGAGGTCCACTCCGGACACGAGCTTCGGCGCCCGTTCGAACAGTTTCAGCTCGCGGATGTGCGCCACCGCCGCTTCGGGCGTGACAGGCGCGCGCATCAGCACCACGTCGTCGAGCGCTTCGGCCAGCACTCCGCCGACCCCGACGCTCACCATCACCCCGAACTGGTCGTCGGTGAACGCGGACACGAGGAACTCGGTGTCCCCGTCGGCCATGCGCTGCACGAGCATCCCGTCGAGCGCGACGCCGTCGGTCTCGGCGCGGGTGGTGATCGTCTTCCACGCCGTGGCGAGCTCCTCCCGGTCGGCGACACCCAGTTTGACCAGCCCCGCCGCGTACCGGTGGGTGACCTCGCCGGTGACGCCCTTGAGCACGAGCGGGAACCCGAACCCCGCGGCTTCGTCGATCGAGTGCGCGTGGATCCCGTCGACGACCGGCAGGCCCGCCGCCGTCAGAAGCGGACGGCACCGGTGCTCCGCCACGACCGCGGGACCCGTAATCGCCCACTCGGCGACCAGGGACGTCACCTGGTCCGGAACGGCCGCGTCCGCCACCGCGGAGTCTGCGGTGTGCGGCCGGTACCCGCCGAGGTGACCGAGAGCCCGCGCCGCCCGGTCGTGTTCCGGGAACGCGTAGATCCCGAGGGAGGCCAGGGAAGTCAGCGCCTCCTCGGGAGCGAGGGGCCAGCTCACGCACATCGGCTTGTCCGTCGCCGAACGCAACGCCTCGACCGCGGCCACCACGTGTTGTGCCCGATGCCGCATCGCCTGTGCGAGGAACAACACTCCGTCCACCCCGTCGTCCGCCGCGAGCGCAGCCAGGGCAGCAGGCAGCTGGGCCCGCCACTTCTCCTGGTAGAACGACTCCGGCGTCAGGTCGGTCGGATTGCCCACGGCCGCGAGCGGTGTGAGTTTGGCACCCGCCGCCTCCACCGTGGCCGCTGCCAGCCGCGGCACGGCCACGCCGCGCGACACGCACTGGTCCGTCGCGAGCACACCGCCCCCACCACCGGTCGTGGTGATCGCGATGCGGCCACCCGCGCCGAGCTGCTCCGGACGCAAAGAGCTGAACAGCGAGCACACGTCCAGCAGCTCTTCCAGCGACCGCACCAGCGTGACCCCGCAGTCGCGCATCACGGCGCTGAACACCTTGTCGACACCGGCCAGCACCGCGGTGTGCGATTTCGCAGCTTCCGCGCTCTCCGCCGAACGTCCGCCTTTGAGAATCACCACAGGCTTGTGTGCCGCGTGTGCTTCTTTCAACGCCGCGACGAGCTTCGGCCCGTCCTGCACACCTTCGAGGTAGGCGGCGATCACGCGGACACCGTTGTCGTTCGCGTAGTGGTGGATGAAGTCGGCGGCCGACACCACGGCTTCGTTGCCGACGCTCACCACGTGTTGGAAACCCCACCCGGCGCGTGCGGCGAGTGCCATCGACGCGGCGGTGATCCCACCACTCTGGCTCACCATCGACACCGTGCCGGTCAGCATCGTGTCGAAGTCGAACAACCCCGAGCTGTAGGTGGCCGTGAGTTTGGTACCGGTGTTGATCAACCCGAGGCAGTTCGGCCCGCACAGGTTGAAGTCCGTTTGCGCACATGCCGCCACCAGCCGGTCCTGCAGCGCCCGGCCCTCGGGCCCGGACTCCGCGAACCCACCGGCCCACACGACACCGTTGCGGATGCCGGCCGCGCCGCACTCGGCGACGAGCTCCACCGCCCGGGCCGCCGGAACCGCGAGGATGGCGAGGTCCGCCACCCCCGGCAGCTCGGCGACACTCCGGTAGGCCGGCAGACCCGCCACCGTCTCGGCCGACGGGTGCACCGGCCAGATCTCACCGGTGTACCCGAACTTCAGCAGGTGCCGGATCGCCGTACCACCGATGTTCCCCTCCCGGTCGGACGCGCCGACCACCGCGACGCTGCGCGCGTCGAGCAGGCCGCGGATGTCACGAAACCGCACTGGGTTCACCCTTCCTTCCGCCCCGTCGCTCACGCGGCGAGGATCACGAGCTTCTCGGCCACCAGCGACTCCACGGCGTACTTCACGCCTTCGCGGCCGTGGCCCGAGTCCTTCACCCCGCGGTAGGGCATGTGGTCCGCGCGGAACGCGGGCGCCACGTTGACCAGGACCGAGCCGGCCTCGGCGCGCCGGCTGTACTCCAGCGCGTTGCCGAGGTCGTTGGTGAAGATCGCGGTGTTGAGGCCGAAGCGGGAATCGTTGGCCGCGGTGATGGCCTCGGCCACGCTCTTCACCGGCACCACCGTGACCACGGGTCCGAACACCTCGTCGCACAGCAGCACCGAATCGGGCCGCACACCGGTGACGACGGTCGGTTCGAGCACACCGTCGCGCACCGCGCCGCCGGCGACCACGCGGGCTCCGTCGCGGACCGCGCCCTCGACCCACTGCGTCACCCGGTCCGTGGCCTGGCTGCTGATGAGCGGGCCGACCACGGTCTTCTCGTCGGCCGGATCGCCCACCGCGAGCGCCCCGACGGCAGCGCCGAGCTTGGCGAGGACGTCCTCGACCACGTCCTCGTGGACGTAGAGCCGTTGCAGCGAAACACAAGCCTGACCGGAGAAGCCGTAACCGGACGCTACGGCAGCGGCCACCGCGCGGTCGAGATCCGCGTCGGCGTCCACGACCATGGCGGTGTTCGAGCCGAGCTCCAGCACGTGCTGCTTGTGCGGCGAACCGGCCTTGATCTGCCAGCCGACGGCGGCCGAACCCGTGAACGACACGACGGCGACACGTTCGTCTTCCTGCCAGGCCTTCACGATCTCCGCCGGGTCGCCCGTCACCAGGTTCAGCCAGCCCGGGGGCAGGCCGGCCTCCGCGAGCACCTCGACGAGCAGACCCGCGGTCAGCGGCGTGCGCTCGGACGGCTTGAGCACCACCGGGCACCCCGCCGCCAGCGCCGGGCCGATCTTGTGCGCCACCAGGTTGAGCGGGAAGTTGAACGGGGTGATCGCCGCGACCACCCCGAGCGCCTCGGCGACGGTGAACGCGAGCATGCCCTCGCCGGTGGGGAACGCGTCCAGCTGCACGGACTCGCCGGGCAGCCGGCGCGCCTCGTCGGCCGAGAGCTGCAACGTCGTGATCGCGCGCTGCACCTCACCACGTGCGGCAGTGATCGGTTTGCCTGCTTCCAGCAACAACAGTTGTGCGAATTCTTCCGCTCGTTCACCGACGAGCCGCGCCGCGGCCACGAGCACCTCCGCTCGGCGGTACGGCGGCAGTCCGTCGGCGAGCGCGCGCCGCGCGGCCGTCACCGCGGCGGCCGCGTCGGCGGCGTCCCCGACGGCGTAGGTGCCGACGAGCTCACCGTTCCACGGGCTGCGGACCTCCGCCGTCTTCTCCCGCGTGACGGATTCGCCGTCGATGTACAGAGCCTGGTTACGCATTCCGGTCCCCTCTTCTCCCCTGGTGGTGGTCATGCCCGCAGCCGCGCGGCGACGCCGTCGGTGAACTCCGCGGTGGACGCGGTGCCCCCGAGGTCGCGGGTGCGCAAGCCTTCGGCGAGGCAGGCTTCGAACGCGGCGGTCAGCTCCGCCGCGGCGGCGGGTTCGCCGAGGTGGTCGAGCATCATCACGCCGGCCCACAGCTGGCCGACGGGGTTCGCGACGCCCTGGCCCGCGATGTCCGGTGCCGAACCGTGTACGGGTTCGAACATCGACGGGTGTTTTTTCTCCGGGTTCAGGTTCCCGCTCGGCGCGACACCGATCGAGCCGGCGATCGCGCCCGCGAGATCGGACAGGATGTCGCCGAACAGGTTCGACGCGACGATCACGTCGAAGCCCGCCGGGTCCAGCACCAGCTTCGCGGCCAACGCGTCGATGAGCACCTTGTCCACGGCCACACCGGGGAAGTCCGCGAGGACGTCGGCCACGACCTCGTCCCAGAACGGCATCGTGTGGATGATCCCGTTGGACTTCGTCGCGGACGTGAGCTTGTTGCGCCGCGTCGTCGCGAGTTCAGCGGCGAAGCGGGCGGCGCGCGTGACGCCGCGGCGGGTGAACACGGCGTCCTGGATGGCCGCCTCGTGCGGTTCGCCGGCGTAGATCCGGCCGCCGACGGCCGAGTACTCACCCTCGACGTTCTCGCGCACGATCACGAGATCGACGTCGCCCGCGCCGGCGACCCGCGCGGGGATGCCGGACAGTGTCCGAACCGGACGGAGGTTGATGTACTGGTCGAACGTGCGGCGGATCGGGATCAGCAGTCCCCACAACGTTTCCACGTCGGGGATCTCCGGATCGCCGACAGCGCCGAGGAAAATCGCGTCGTGCTTCGCGAGGTCGTCGAGCCCGGTCGAGGGCATCATCGCGCCGTGCGCCTTGAAGTACGCCGAACCCCACGGGAGCTCGGTGAGGTTCAGCGTGAACCCGTGCCGCTCCGCCACGAGGTCGAGGCACCGCAGCGCTGCGGGCACCACCTCGAGGCCGATGCCGTCACCCGCGATGACGGCGATGTCGTGCCGCTTCCCTTGGGAAGTCATGCTTCCTCCTTGTCCTCCGGGAGTTCGGCCCGGGGGACGATCGTGACCTCGACCCCGTGGGCGAGGAGTGCTTCGTGGTCGGAGGCCGGGATGCCGTCGTCGGTGACGATCCGGTCCACGTCGTCGAGGGTGCAGGCGCGCACCATCGCGGAGATCGAGAACTTGCTGGAATCGGCCAGCAGCACCACTTCGTCGGCGACGTCGACGAGCGCGCGCTTGGTCATGGCGTCGAAGTGGTTGCCGCAGTACACGCCGTCGGGGTTGATGCCGCTCGCCGCGAGGTAGAGGCGGCGCAGGCGCAGCTCGGCGATGGCCGCGAGCGTGGCGGGCCCGGCGAACGACTGCGTCAGGTGGTGCAGCGAACCGCCGAGGCACACGATCTCCACGGTGTCGTGGGTGAGCAGCGTGTTGGCGACGGCGAGCGAGGGCGTCACCACGTGCAGCCGCGCGGCGGGCGGGATGGCCAGCGCCAGCGCCAGCGTCGTGGTGCCGGCGTCGAGCGCGACGGCGCCGGTGTGCGGCAGGTCGAGCACGGCGCAAGCCGCGATGGCGTCCTTGGCCGAGCGCATGCGCCCGGCCCGCGACCGGAAGTCGGTGCCCGCCAACGCGGTCTGCGGCAAGGCGGTCACTCCACCGTGGACACTGCGGAGCCGGCCGTCGGCCACGAGCTTCTGGACGTCGCGGCGGATGGTCATGTCCGAGACGTCGAACTCGCGCGAGAGCTCCGCCGTGGTGCAGTAACCCTGATCCTCGACGATCTGCATGATCCGGCCGCGGCGGTCCTGCGTGGGACGGTGCGAGGTCGTCATCGGGCGCTCACCACTTCACGGACCGCGCCCGCCAGTGCGGCCAGCCGCGGCGCCGCCGTCACCCGCAGACCCGGGCCCGGCGGGTTTTCGGTGACGACGTCGTGCCAGATCGCGCGCCCGGCCAGGAAACCCGCCGCGCCGCCGCGGCAGGCTTCGAGCACGGCGGCCGGGTAATCAGTGGGCACGACGCCGCTGGAGAGGACGACCCACGGCACGGTCAGCTCACGCGTCAGTTCGGCCGAAAGGCGGGCCACAGCGGAGACGTCGCCCTTGCGGTAGCCGGGGATTTCGGCCTTGTACAGGTCGGGCCCGGCGGCGGTGAGGGTGACGGCGGCTTCGTGGACGGCCACGTCGCGCTCGGGCTCCGGGCAGCGCACCATGCCCTCCAGCAGAGTGGGCACGCCGCAGCGGCGGCCGAGGTCGACGAACCGGGCGACGGTTTCGTCCCGCCGCGGGTCGGGGCGCCCGGGGCGGAAGAGGACGAGCAGTTTGATGGCGTCGGGCCGGACGCGGCCGAGGAAGTCCACTGTGGCCTCCTCGGCCAGCTCCCCGCGGGTGACGGGCCCGCCCGGTTCCTGCACGAGCCGGTCGACGGCGAGCACGAACCGCGTGCCCGCCGGGATGCCGGCGCGCGGGCCGTTCACCAGTCCGTAGCGGCTGTCGACCAGGATCGCCGACGCGTGGGGCGCGAGCGCCGCCACGGCTTCGGCCTTGAACCGGCAGAGGCGCTCGTCGGGCACGGTGCGCAGGGGCGCACCGGCCGCCATGAGCGTCCGCAGCGATTCGCGGTGGTCGACCGACACCATCGTGAAGGAGCCGCCCGGGTTCGCCAGCCGGGTCGCACGCGGGTGCGGGGAACTCATCCGGACTCCTTCCTGTTCGTCACTCTTCGCACGCCGTGATGGTCGAAAAGCGACATCAATCGGCGGTTTTCCGCGCCGGGCTGGGGCGTTTCGCGCTACTTCAGTGCGCCTGCGCAATCGATCTGTGGATCGATGCGCACGTCCAGCACCGTGAGTCCCGGGCCGGCGCCGGCCGCCGCGGCGGCCAGCTCCTCGCGGGTGCGCACCACGCGGCCGGTCCCGCCGAACGCGCCGGCGAGCTGCGCGACGTCCGGCAGGGTCTGGCGGATCATCTCCGGGGGCAGGTCGTACTGGTCGACGTACTTGGCTTCGGCGCCGAGCTGCTCGTCGTTCGTGACGACGACCGTGAGGCTGAGTCCGTTGAGCCGCACCGCGTCGAGGTCCTGGGCGGCCATCATGAAGCCGCCGTCGCCGCAGAACAGCACCACCGGATCGGCGGGCCGCGCGGCCGCGGCGCCGATCGCGATGCCGAGCCCGCGCCCGATCGACCCGAAGCTGTTGCCGATCAGCCACTGCCGCGCCGACTCCGCCGAGACGAGCGTCGGCAGGGTTTTGAGGCTGCGTCCGGCGTCCGTGACCACGACCCGGTTGGCCGGCAGGTGCTCGTCGAACACCCCGAACACCTCCCGCAGGTCGAGCCCACGCGCCGGATCGTGCCCGACGTCCACCGCCCGGACGGACTCCTGCACCTGCGCGATCGTCGGCCGCGCGACCACCGGCTTCGGGTTCGTGAGTCCACGCGCCCGCCACGCGTCGAGTACGGCGCGCACCACGTGCTGTGCGTCGCCGAACAACGACACGTCCGGATCCGCACCGGTAGGCACCGTCTCCGGGTCCACGTCGACGCGCGCGAACCGCGCCGCCGGGAACACCTGCCGGTCCCCCGTCGTCCACGTGTTGAGCGAAGCTCCGACCGCGAACACCACGTCCACTTCGGCCAGTGCTTTGCGTACGAGCGCGGGAGCCCAGTTGCCGCACAGGCCGAGATCGCCCGCGCGACCGGAGAAGAACCAGTTGGCCCGCAGGGTGGTGCCGGTCTGCGCCCCGGTCAGCGTCGCCAGTTCCGCCAGCTCCGCCCGGCAGTCCGCGAGGATCGCCCCTTGTCCGGCCAGGATCAGCGGCCGCCGCGCTGAGGCCAGGAGATCTACAGTGGACTCGACGGCGGCCGGATCCGGTGTCGCACCACCCCGCTCGCTTCCGGTACCAACGCCCAGCCGCTCGGGCGACGATCCGAGACCCTCGGCAGGCAACTCGACGTCCGCCGTGAGCACACCGTCGGCGATGCTCACCACCTGCGGGCACCCGTTCCACCGCGCCGCCGCCAGGGCCGCACCGAACCGGTCCGCGAGCTGCGAGGCCTCGGCGACGTGGTGGAACCCCGCCCCCGCGACCTCGCACAGCGCCCGCTGGTCGAGGTTCATCGTCGTCTTCACCTTCGTCGCCGGGGACTCACCGACGACGAACAGCAGCGGCACGTGCGTGCGCGTCGCCGACACCAGGCCGTTGAGCGCGTTCGCGAAGCCCGGCCCCTGCGTCACGCTGCAGACCGGGATCTCGCCGGCAGCCCGGCTGAAGCCCTCGGCCGCGTTCACGGCCGTCTCCTCGTGTCGCGTTTTCACCAGCCGCAGTGCGCCGGTTTTCACGCCGTGTCCGATCCACGGCACGTTGGTGTTGCCCACCATGCTGAACACCGTGCTGGTGCCCCCGCGCCGCAACAGTTCGGGGATCGCCTCGTACCCCTTCACGAAAGGCTCCCGCTGGGCTTGTCCCAGCCCTTCTCGTCGGTGCCGTACTTCGCGATGTAAGCCTTGAGCACGGTTTCGCCGAGGTAGCCGTCGGTCGGGGCCGGGCCGGGGATCGAGTGGATGTCGTTGAAGAAGTACTGGTTGTCCTGGTCCCAGGTGGTCTTCCAGTACGCCACCGCCCCGGGGGTGAAGATCTGGGCTCTCGTCTCCCCCGCGTTCGCCGGGTACGTCTCGAGCTTCTGCCAGTAGGCCTTGAAGTTGTCGACGGTCAGCGTCGACCCGGTCTGCTTGTTGTACTCCTTCGAGATGTAGGCGGCGACCTGGTCGAGGTTGGCGTTGGTGTAGCGGATCGCCTCGTAGGTCACGTGGATCAGCTTCAGCAGCGCGTCCTGGTTGGCGTTCCAGTACGACTTCGTGGTGATGTAGCCGTTGATCGGCGGCGGCGAGAGGTTCGTGCCCGCCAGCAGCACCTTGTACCCGCGGTCGGACAGCGTCTGGCGCTGCGGGATGCCGGCGATGTACGTGTCACCGTCGCCGCGCAGGTACGCCGTGAGCCCGCTCGCCGGGTCGAGGTCGGTGTACTTGACCCAGTCGAGCGATTTGCCCTGCGCCTGGATCGCCGTCTGGATCACCTCGGCGCGGCTGTTGTTCAGCGTGGTGATCACGTTCTTGCCGTGGATCTCGTCGATCACGGCGCTGATCGCGTCCTGGGAGCTCTTGCCCGCCTTGACGAAGTCGTCGTAGGTCTTGAGGTTCGAGTCCGGCCGGCCCATGAGCGCGAAGCCGTTGCTGAAGATGTCCCACGGGTAGAGGTAGGCCAGGTCGTTGTCGAGGTGGTAGCCCTGGTTGATCTCCGACGCCGTGCGCCACCCGACCGGCGCGCCCTTGCCGCTGGCCACGATCTTCGCGATGTTGGTGAACGCGACGTTCTGGAACGTCACGTTCAGGCACTCCTTCTTGTACCAGCCCAGCGCGTCGCCCAGGCTCATCACCAGCGAGTCCTGGTACGGGGTGGTCGCGATCTGGATGTTGGTGGTCTTCGCACAGCCCTCGATCGCGGGACCGGCCGCGCTGTCCGTCGACCGGCAGGCGGTCAGCGCCGCGCACAAGCTCACGGCCGCGACGAGCGCCGCCACGACTCTCCGGCGTACTGGCATGGTGCACCTTCCTTGGAGCTCTCGAGCGTCATCGATCGAACCCCCGGCCGTGCGTTCGCACGGCGACGAACTTCGTCCCCTTGATCACAGGCTTCCGGTCGGCTTCGACCACCCGGTCTCACTCGACCCGTACTTCGCGACGTAGGCCTTCTGCACCTGCTCACCCAGGAACGCCGAGGCCGGCGCCGGTGCGGGGATGATGTGCGTGTTGTCGAAGAAGTAGTGGTTGTCCTCGTCCCAGATCGTGCGCCAGTACGCGGGCGCGCCCTGGGTGAACATCAGCTTCTGCGCGTCCCCGGCGTTGGTCGGGTACGTCTCGAGCTTCTGCCAGTAGCGGTTGAAGTCGGCGACGGTGAGCGTGCTGCCGGTCTGCTTGTTGTAGGTGTCCGACACGTACTTGGCGACGGCGTCGCGGTTCGCGTCGGTGTAGCGGATGGCCATGAACGTGACGTGGATCAGCGACAGCAGCGCGTCCTTGTTCTCGTTCCAGTAGCTCTTGGTCGTGAGGAACCCGTTGAGCGGCGGCGGTGACAGCTCCGAGCCGGTCAGCAGGTTCTTGTAGCCCTTGTCGAGCAGCGGCTGCTGCTGCGGCAGGCCCGCGATGTAGGTGTCACCGGTGCCGGAGAGGAACGCGGTGTACCCGCTCGCCGGATCGAGGTCGACGTAGCCGGCCCAGTCCAGCGGTTTGCCCTGGCCCTGGATGGCGCTCTGGATCACCTCGGCGCGGCTGTTCTTCAGCGTGGTGACGATCGACTTGCCGTGCAGTTCGTCGATCACCGCGGCGATGGCGGCCTCGCGGCTCATGCCGGAGTTCTTGAACTCCGCGTAGCTCTTGAGCCCGCCGCCCGGCCGGGCCATCAGCGCCGAGCAGCTGCTGCAGATGTCCCACGGGTACAGGTAGATCAGGTCGGAGTCGAGGTGCTGCGCCTGGTTGATCTCCGACGACGTGCGCCAGCCCACCGGCGCGCCGTGTCCACTCGCGACGATCTTCGAGATGTTGGTGAGCGCGACGTTCTGGAACGTCACGTTGAGGCACGCCTGCCGGTACCAGCCGAGCTGGTTGCCCAGGCTCATGATCAGCGAGTCCTGGTACGGCGTGGTGGCGATCTGGATGTTGGTGGTTTTCGCGCAGCCTTCGATCGGCGCGCCGGCGCTGTTCGAGCCCGCACACGCGGTCACACTGCTCGCGAGCAGGCCGAGCGCCGCGATCAAGCCGCCGAGGCGGAGTCGGGTGCTGATCCTCATGGGTGGTGCTCCTCGGTGTTCGAAAGGCGACGGGGAGGTGTGCGGATCAGGCCATGCGGTCGACCCAGCGGGTGAGGAACTTCGTCACCAGCCTCAGGAGCTGGTCGAACACGAACGCGCCGATCGTCACCGTCGCGGTTCCGATCAGCACCACCGAGGTGTTCAGCGAGTTGCTGGCCTGCAGGATCAGGTAGCCGATGCCGTTCTGCGCCCCGAGGTACTCGGCCGACACCACCACGGCCCACGCCAGCGCGGCGGCGATCCGCAGCGACGCCACGAGGTTCGGCAGGATCGCGCGCAGCACGACCGTGCGGTAGATCTGGTTCGGCGTCGCGCCCAGCGACTGCGCGGCCCGGACGAACAGCGGGTTCACGTTCTTCGCCGACTCCATGGTGGTCACGGCGAGCGTCATGAAGCACGGAAGCGCGGCCAGGGCGATGCGCTGGGTGTCGGTGAGACCGAACCACAGGATCGTGAACGGGATCAGCGCGATCGGCGGCACCGGCCGGATGATCTCGATCAGGGGGTTGACCGAGAAGTACGCGATGCGGCTGCGGGCCATGATCAGGCCGACGAGCACGCCGAGAGCGCACCCGATCACCCAGCCGAAGAGCATGCGGTACGCGGTGGAGCCGAAGTCGACGGCGAGGTTGCCGCCGAGGGTCTCCCCCGCCTGGATCGTGGACGCGATCGACGGGAAGTACAGGTCGGGGACGACCTTCAGCAGGTCGGTGAGCAGGTACCACGCCGCGAGCACGACCACGACGGCGAGCACGCTGAGGATGCGGATGTTCGGCCGGCGGCGGGGCCGCGCGGACGGGCGCGCCGTCCGCACCGGCGGGGTGTCCAGCTGGGTCATCGGATTCTCACTCTCGAAAGCTCGGCGGGCGGTTCACTCGCTGCGCAGCAGCGACTGGATCTCGCGGCGCAGCTCTTGGAAGGCGGGTTCCATGCGGACGTTCTCCGGCCGCGGCCGGGCGAACGGGATGCCGATGATCTTGCGGATGCGGCCCGGGCGCGGCGTCATCACCGCCACCATGTCGCCGACGTAGATCGCTTCCTCGATGTCGTGGGTGATGAACACCAGCGTTTTGGGATCGGACACGCTGAGGTTGACGAGCTCCTCCTGCAGCTGTTCCTTCGTGATCTCGTCGAGCGCACCGAACGGTTCGTCGAGCAGGATCGTGCGCGGGTTGTTCACATACGCACGCCCGATGTCCACCCGCTTGCGCATCCCACCGGACAGCACCTTCGGGAACTCGCCGGCGAACGCCTCGAGTCCGAGCACCTGCAGGAAGTGCTCGACCCGGCTCTTCGACGCGGCGTCCTGCGCGCGGCGGATGCGCGGACCGTACTCGAGGTTGCCGCGCACGGTCAGCCACGGGAACACGGCGTCGGCCTGGAACACGGTGGCGCGGTGTTCATCCGGTGCGCCCACGGGTTCGCCGTCGATCAATGCCTCGCCGGTGGTGGGACTGGTGAAGCCGCCCAGCACGTTGAGCAGGGTCGTCTTCCCGCAGCCCGACGGGCCGACGACGGCGAGCGTCTGCCCCGGCTCGATCGTGAACGACGCGTTCTGCACCGCGTCGAAGCTGCGGTCCTTGAGCTGCATCGTCACGGTCAGGTCGTCCACGACGATGCGCGCGGGCAGGGTGTCGGTGGTCTGGGTGATCGTCATCGCTTCGTCCTCGGTGCTCGGGCTGCGGTCACTTGACGGCCAGGGCGTTGGCCGGGGAGGCCGCGCCGTGGGGGAGGTTGATCGGCGCCGACGCGAGCAGGAACCGGTAGACCCGGTCGCGCGCGCAGTCTTCGGCGAGCGCGGCGAGGTCCCACATCTCGCCGATCGGCAGGCCCAGCATCGGGATCAGGCGCGGGTGCAGCATCATCTCGTGCCGCCGCGCGGGGTCGGCCTTGATCTCGTCGGCGACGGCGGGATCCAGCAGCGCGCCCGGCGGCCAGATCTCGAGCGCCGGGTTGTCCGCGGCGACGGCCGCCAAGCGCAGGTTCCACAGCGTGCGGACCATGTCCTCGACCGGGCGCAGACCAGGAGTGCGCAACGCGGGGATCGGGGCGATCTCCGCGCGGGCCCGCTCGTCGAGGCTCTCGTACCACTCCGTCCAGCCGGTGCGGACGAGCAGGATGTCTCCACTGTGGACTTCGACGCCCTGGCTCTCCAGCGCGCCTGTGACGTCCTCGACCTCGATCGGGTCCGCCGTGCGGTGGTCGAGCGGCCGCCCGGCGGCCTCGCGGTACCGGCCGACGTCGGCCAGCACGGCACTGCCGAAGATCCCGCGCTCGGCCCACACGTGGATGCCGTGCTCCTCACTCGGGATCCCGTTGTAGTTGCCGAATCCGACTCGCTCCACGTGCCGGAACCCGTCCCACTGCGACGACGCCTGCGTGTTCCAGTCGTGCAGCACGTCGTTGAGCGACGTCGAGGTCGTCGACTTCACGATCTCGTGGCGGAAGTTGGGCCGCCCGAAGAACGCCGGGTGCGGCAGGTCCATGCGCCAGTTGAGCGAGAAGACCTTGCCCCGCCGCACGCCCCGGGCCGCTTCGGCCGCGCGCTCCTCGGTGATCAGGTTCAGGCAGCCCAGCTTGTCGTCCGGCCCCCACAGCCCCCAGGAACACGGCAACCCGCCCTTGGTGGGGAGGTCGTCGTACTCCGGGATCGCGTCTGCCGTCGCCACTGGTGCTCCAACCTGTCGGGGAGAGCCGCGGACTCGCGGCCGTGAGGTGCGGGAAGTGACAGCGACGTTAAGCGCGCGATGCCGTTGTGTCAATATTCGAACAGATCTCTGTTCAGAAACGAACATCTTCCGTGACGCGGGGTGGATTCCCGCTCACACCAGGGAAACTCGCTCGACGATCAGCAGGCCGTCGAGTGCGGCCCCCCGGTCTCGCGGACGGAGACAGGGTTCAGCTCCAGCAAGAACCGCGCCCACGGCAGCGTTTCGGCGAACTCCGCGAAGGCCGTGAGGAACTCCGCCGCCCACTTCCCAGCCGTCGCCAGGTCGAGCCCCGCGGCGTGCTGGGCGAACCGGAGTTTTCCCAGTTCTCGCACCATCTTCGGCTCCGTGAAGGGCGCCGTGACGAACGCGATGTCGTCGAGCAGCTCGGCCAGCACCCCGCCCGCGCCGCACGACACGACGAGCCCGAACACCGGATCCCGGAACGCCGACACGAACAGCTCCGTGCCCGGCTCGGCCATCTCCTGCACGTAACACGACGCGCCCGCCACACCGAGTTCCGCCGTCCTGGCCACGAGTTCACCGTGCGCCCGGCGGAGGGAGTCCTCATCGGACAGTCCCAGCCGGACCAGGCCCGCGGCCACGCGGTGCGTGACCTCCGGGGACACGACCTTCACCGCGACCGGGTAGCCCACGCCCTCGGCCGCGCAGACGGCTTCGGCGGCAGTCGCGGCGAGAACTCCCTTCGGGACGCGGATCCCGGCCCCGGCGAGCAACCGGTGCACCTCGTGCTCGGGAAACACCTGGCCGTCGACCGCCTCGGGAACACCCGGTGGTCTGCGGCGCACCGAATCGGCGACGAGCCGCGCCGATTCGGCACCGACGTCCCGTTCCGCGGCCGCCACCTGCCCCAGCGTGGTGGCCGCAAACGCTTGCTCGGTGAAGATGTGCACACCCGCCGCCTTCAGCAGCGCCTCCGCCGTCGGCGGGAAACCCTTGCAGTGCACGGCGAGCGTCGTGGTTCCCCCCGTGTGCACGGCTGCAAGGGCGAGCGCCAGCTCCTCCCCCGCCGCCGCGCTCATGGCGCCGAGCTGCACGAGGACCACGTCGACTTCGCCGCAGGAATCCAATACCCGCAACGCTTTCGGGAACCGCTCACGCCATTCGGGCCGGGTGAACGCCTCCGGGGTCAGGTCGAGCGGATTGCGGCTCGACGCGATCTCCGGCAGCAACGGCGCCAGCCGCGCCCGCGTTTCCGCGCTCAGCGGCGGCACCTCGAGCCCCGCGTCGACACACAGGTCGGCGGCGATGATGCCCTGGCCGCCGCCGTGGCTGACCACCGCGACACGGCGGCCCGGCAGCGGACGGCCGGTGTTCGCGGCCAGGAACGACGCGACTTCGACGAGCTCTTGCGGCGAAGCGACCCGCACAGCGCCTTCCTGGTCGAGCACCGCGTCCCAGATCCGGGCCGGGCCGGCCAGCGCACCCGTGTGCGCGGCGATGGCCTGCGCGCTGACCGCCGATCGGCCACCCTTGAGCACCACCACGGGTTTGCCGGCCCGCCGGGCCGCGCGCAGCACCGAGATCAGCCCGGCTCCGTCGGCGAGCCCTTCGAGGTAGCAGCAGAGCACGTCGGTGCCGGGGTCGTCGACGAGGTACGCGAGCGCTTCGACGGCACCCAGGTCGGCCTCGTTGCCCGTGCTGATCATGTGGCTGAACCCCGTGCCGACCGCCTGCGCCCACGAGTGGGCCGACGCCGCCAGCCCGCCGCTCTGGCTCACGACACCGATCCGGCCCGGCAGCAGGGTGTCCACACCGGACAGCCACGACGCGAACGTACCGGTGAAGCCGAGTGCGGTGTTCACCACACCGAGACAGTTGGGGCCCAGCAATCGAACACCGGCTGTGCGTGCGCGCACGACAAGCTGTTCCTGCAGCACCACACCGGCGCCGCCGTTCTCGGCGAACCCGCCGGCCCAGACGACCGCGGCCGGGACTCCGGCCGCCGCGAGTTCGGGCACGAGGTCCGGCACCCGCGCCGCACCGACCCCGACGATCGCCAGATCCGGCGCCGACGGCAGCTCGGCCAGGCTGCGGTGACCGGCGTACCCGGCGACGGGCTCCCCCGAGGGATGGACGGGGAAGACGTCGCCCGCGTAGCCGAACTTCCGCAGGAACCGCACGGCCGTGCCGCCGCGGTTGCCCTCGGCGTCGCGCGCGCCGACGACAACGACCGACCGCGGCGCGAACAGCGCGCGCAGGCCGGCGCTCGCGGCCGGACCACCGGTCCTCCGGAGCGACTGCTCTGTCGTCGGATCCACGGACACCCCTTTACGGGTCGCCTGAGGTTGCTCTAGTTTGTGCGGAGGTCGCACAAGTTTCCGTAGCTCGCACAAACCATGCCTCGCCGCCGACCGGCTGTCAAGAATCGAGCCGGGCACCGGCGGCGGGTGCGAGCGTGCGACAGTTGCGAACCGGAGCACAGACAGCGGAGGTGACGCGCCAGTGGCCGACAACCCGGGCCCGATCAGCAAGGGCGACCTGGTCCAGTCGTTCGAACGCGGCTTGGCCGTGATCCGCGCGTTCGACGGGCACGGGCCGGAGCTGACGCTGACCGAGGTCGCCGAGCTCGCCGGGGTCACGCGCGCGGCCGCGCGGCGGTTCCTGCTGACGCTCGCCGAGGTCGGCTACGTGCACACCGACGGCAAGCGGTTCTGGCTGCGGCCGCGCATCCTCGAACTCGGCAACGCCTACCTGTCGAGCCAGGGCCTCGCCGAGGTCGCGCGCCCGCACATGGATCGGCTCGTGGCCGAGGTCGACGACTCGGCCGCGCTGTGCGTGCTCGAAGAGGACGACATCGTCTACGTCGGGCTCGTGCGCACGCCGGCGCGGCGGATCATGGCGCTCAACGTGACGATCGGCAGCCGGATCCCGGCGCACCCCTCGTCGATGGGGCGGGTGCTGCTGGCGAACCAGCCCGAGGACTGGCGCGAGGCCTACCTCAAGCGCGTGGAGCTGCAGCCGTTCACCCCGCGCACCGTGAAGGACCCCGAGAAGCTGGGCACGATCCTCGGCCGCGTGCGGACTGACGACTTCGCGCTCGTCGACCAGGAGCTCGACCTCGGCCTGCGCTCGATCGCCGTGCCGCTGCGCCACGCGGACGGCGAGGTGTACGCGTCGCTGAACGTGTCGATGCACTCGACTCGGCGGTCCAAGGAGGAAATGCGCAGTCAGCTGCTCGAACCGTTGCGCCGCACGGCGGCCGGCATCGAGTCCGACTTGCGCGCGATCGCGCGGCGGCGCCAGTCGTTCTCGATCAGCGGCGAGGGCAACGCCTGAACCGGCTGTGACCCGGGTCCCTCGGCCGGTACCCGGCGCGGTGGCGAAGTTACCATCTGTTCATGGATGACTTCGCGGGCCTGCTGAAGCAGCGGGGACTGCGGAACACGGCCCAGCGTCGCGCGGTGCTCGGCGCCGTCCGCGAGCACCCGCACACCACCGCGGCCGAGATCGCCGCGCTCGTGGAGGCCGACGCCGGTGGCCTGTCGCGGCAGGGTCTGTACAACGTGCTGGACGACCTGGTCTCCGTCGGGCTGCTGCGCACCCTCGAACCGGCCGGCTCCCCCGCGAGGTTCGAACTCGACCACCACGACAACCACCACCACCTCGTGTGCCGGGGCTGCGGGCGGATCGAGGACGTGCCGTGCGCGGCGGGGTCCGCCCCGTGCCTGCACCCGGTCACCGCGTCGGGCTTCACGATCGACGAAGCCGAGGTGACGTGGTGGGGCCTGTGCGCTGACTGCGCCCGCGCGACGTCCTAGTCCTGCGGTGGTGCCGTCTCGTCGACGGCCACGGTGAGCAGGCGGATCATCGCGTCGATCGGCAACCGGTTTTCGTCGGCGTGGTCGAGGAACGACAGGACGCGCAGGCCGTCCGAGGTGAGTTCGGACGTGTCGTCGCCGACGTGTGCGCTCGCGGCTTCCAGCGTGCCGAGGCCTGCGCTGTGGTGAGCGTCGCGGACGGCGTTGCGGAGGACGGCGAGCTCGGCCGCCGACGGGCCGCGCTTCTCCGCCCGCAGCCGTTCGACGATCCGCACGACCTGCGGCGACCGCGCCGTCACCGATTGGCGCGCGGCGAAGGACGCCACCATGCGCGGGGTCGCCCGCGTCTCGGCCGGCGGTGCCGGGATGGCCGGCGCCGGGGCGCCCTCGACGCGCAGGCTGTCGAGCGCGGCGGCGCGGCGTTGTTCGCTTTCGCGCAACCGGACCAACGGGTCCTTGCGCTTCGACGCGGCGAACGCGCGCGCCTGCTCCCGGGCCTGCCGGCCCGCTTCGGTGACACGTGGCGCGCGGCGGCCGGTGCCGTCGGCGGCGGACTGGCGGCGGTTGTTCGCGAACCACGCCTCGAACGACTGCCCTTTGCGCGGCGGCTCGTGGACTTCGGACATCGTGGTGTCCGAAGTTTCACGGAACCAGCCGTTGAGGCGTGAGCGCAGGAACTCCCCCGGGCGTTCGCCGGACTGGCGCGGGCGCTGGCGGGTGCCGTCGGGCAGGGCACTGAGTGCAATCAGCAGTGCGTCGGGGCAGTAGCCGCTGCTGTACCAGAACTCCAGCTGGCGCTCGACGTCGTCACGCTCGTCGCGGGTCAGCCGCTCTGTGACCCAGCCCATGCGCCGGAACAGGACACCGGTCGCCTGCGCGCGTTCGTGCGCGTCGCTCGGGACGACCGTCGACGGCCACGCCCGGTCCGACATCCGAACCACTCGGCACCTCCTCCGGCTCTGACGGTACGGGGCCCGCTTCCGCGCCTTTCACCCGACACGCCGTCGCGTTGGCGGCGACGATCACCACGATCGCGGCCCACGACAGCGCGTCGAGGTGCTGACCGAGCACCACCAGTCCCACGAGGGCCGCGAGCACCGGGTTGACGCTCATGAAAACGCCGAAGAACCGCGCGGGCACGCGGCGCAGGGCCAGCAGGTCGGCGAGGAGGGGCACGGCCGACGAGAGCACCCCCGCCGTCAGGGCGGCGCCGAGCGCGGCGAGCGTCGGGTGGTGGTGGACGAACACCACCACGCCGACCGGCACGTAGGCCAACCCGGACACGGCCGCTGCGGCGGCCGAGCCCTGCGCGCCGGGCAGCCGGCGGCCGATGGTGCGGTTGAGCAGGATGTAGCCGGCCCAGCACGCGGCGGCGGCCAGCGCCAGCCCGATGCCCACGTAGTCCGTGCTGGGCCGCGGGCGGGTCAGCACGCCGACGGCCGCCGTGGCCGCGAGCGCGCACACCAGGTCCGTCCGGCGGCGCGATCCGGCCAGCGCGATCGTGAGCGGGCCGACGAACTCCAGCGTGACGCCGAGGCCGAGGCCGATGCGGTCGATGGCCGAGTAGAGCGTGAGGTTCATCGTGGCGTACACCGCCGCGAGCCCGAGAATGGGCCGCCACTGCCGCGCGGTGAAGTCCCGCACCCGCGGGCGTCCGATGACGAACAACACCACCGCGGCGACCCACTGTCGGACGGCGACCACGCCGGTGGGGCCGAGCACGGGGAACGCGAGCGCTGCCGTGGCCGCGCCGATCTGGTTGGCGGTGGCGCCGCCGAGCATGAGCGCCACGCCCTGGGTCTGCTTGCTCATGACCGTGAGCGTGCGACACCGTCGAGCATGCGCAAAATGCATTCATCGGCCCGGCTATACGCTGGAGTCATGGATCTGGAGCTGCGGCACCTGCGCTGCCTGGTCGCGATCGTGGACACGGGCACGTTCACGGACGCAGCGATCGAGCTCGGGGTTTCCCAAGCGGCGGTGTCCCGCACACTGCTTTCGCTGGAATCCGCACTCGGCGTGCGACTTCTCCACCGCACGAGCCGCAGCATCACGCCGACCACCGCGGGCGTCCAGGTACTCGCGCGCGCCCGGCACCTGCTGGCCGAGGCCGACGACCTGGTGCGCGAAGCGACCACCGGCCACACGCGGCTGCGCATCGGGCACGCGTGGTCCGCGATGGGCCGGCACACCGCGGAGTTCCAGCGCCGCTGGGCCGAGCGCCACCCGGACGTCGAGCTGCTGCTGGTGCGCACCAACACCGCGACCGGCGGCCTGGCCGAAGGGCTGTGCGATCTCGCCGTGGTGCGCACCGCGATCGACACGCGCCGCTTCGCGCACGCCGTTGTCGGCCACGAGGCGCGCTACTGCGCCATGGCCGCCGACGACCCGCTGGCGCGCCGCCGCACCGTGACGCTCGCCGAGCTGAGCTCGCGCGTGCTGGTGATCGACCGCCGCACCGGCACCACGACGACCGACCTGTGGCCCGAGGAGACCCGCCCGCACGTGGAACCCACCCACGACATCGACGACTGGCTCGCCGCCATCGCGACCGGCCGCTGCGTCGGCGTCACGCCGCACTCCACCGTCACCCAGTACCGCCGGGACGGGATCGCGTACCGCCGCGTGCGCGACGCGGCCCCGGTGCCGGTGCAGCTGGTGTGGCGCAGCCACGACCCCCACCCCGCGACCCACGCGGCGGTGGCCCTGCTGAGCGAGCTGTACCGGCGCTGCTGAACCCCGGCCGCCGAAAACGCCGTCGAGAGCACCGTCGAAACCACTGTGGACGGTCACCTCTTCGGGCCATTCCGGGCCGCCGGGGCAGACATCCGGCGCCGCGCGGGGGATGCTCCATTTCGGACAAACCGCAAACAGGAGGGGCAATTTCATGAGGAATCTCCGCTTCCGCGCCGGGTTCCTGGTCGCGCCGCTGGTGGCCGCGGGCCTCGTCGTCGCGCCGGCGAGCGCGAGCGCCGCACCCACTGCGGTGACGGATCTCGACTGCGGCGTGTTCGCGTGCAGCTGGGTGTTCAGCAAGAGCACCACCAAGCTGCTCTCGGAAGGGGCTTCGGCGGCGCGCGCCTGCAAGAACATCCCCTCTCCCGGCAACGCGGCGTGCGCGATCGCCATCGGAGCGCTCGTCATCACCGCCAAGAAGGCGCGCAGTGAGGGGAAGTGCGCGAAGATCACCTGGACCAAGACACCGCCTCCGCCGGTCGGCACGTGGTGGCCGTCGGTCGAGGGCGGCGGGCGCTGCAAGTAGGTCCGCGGCGAGCGGCGGTGCCTCGGCCCCCGGCCGTGAGGAGGTCCGCGGCGGCCGGCACCCGTTCGCCGCGCCGAGGTTCCCGCCGGCCGGTGGCGCTCCGACACCCACCGGCGGGCGTGGTGCGGGGCCGTCCCGTCCACTGTGGAGGCACGGTGGACGCGTGGACGGCCCCGCCGGTGATTTCCGCGGGTGCCGCGCCGCCGGCGAGGTCGTTCGCCGGGCGAATTATCACCGTTGCGCGCCCGCGCGAGGTCGGTCATGATGAACTGGTCCACCCACCACCGAGGAGTGACGAGATGTCCGGCCTGGAAGAGCGCGCGCTGTGGTGCCCCAGCGGTACCGCGTGCGGCGCACCGCGCCTTCCGCACGCCGCCGAGACCCCAGGCTCCACGCCGTGACGTGCCCAGGCACGCCGCAGCTGGGAGCCGCCCGTCGGGATACCGATCAGGGCGGCTTTTTCGTGCTCCGTGACCTTTCGCCCGACTCCCCGACCACGTGCCCGAACGGCAAGGGAACCGCCTGCAAAGCGGGGCAAACCGGTTCGACTCCGGTCGTGGTCTCCACCCTTGACCCGTGGAAGGAGGTGCCCGTCGCCATGGGTGTCCTGGTCCTCAACGCCGGCTACGAGCCCTTGCACACCGTCTCCGTACCCCACGCGATCCGGATGCTCGTCCGGCACGTCGCGGTCGTGCACGAGAGCGACGGCGCCGATCTCGGTGTCTTCCCCCGGCCGAAGGTCGTGCGGCTGATCCGGTACGTCGTGATGAAGTGGCGCTACTCCGGCCCGCCCCGGTGGTCGCGCCGCGGTGTGCTGCAGCGCGACGGCCACCGGTGCGCCTACTGCGGCCGCCACGCCACCACCGTCGACCACGTGGTGCCGCTCTCGCGCGGCGGCGAGCGCACGAGCTGGCTGAACACCGTCGCCGCGTGCGGTGGCACGGCACGCAGCTGCAACGCGCGCAAGGCCGACCGCACGCCCGGCGAGGCCGGCCTGACGCTGCGGATCACCCCGCGCGTGCCGACGTGGGACGAGCTGCACCCGCTGCGCGCATCGTCCACATGAGACACGCGCTCGCGGGGTGCGCCCGGCGCTGAACGGGCCACTGGTCCGCTTGCCGGCGGCGACCCTTGTCAGGACCCGCCTTTCCCGTCCTGACAAGGGTCGCCGCCCGAGCTACGCGAAAGCTCGCGGTGCAGACCGCGCGCGGATCAGCGCAGCACCCCCAGCGCCCGAGCCAGCACCACCCTCGACTCCACTTCCTCCCGCCGGGTCACCGCCGCGTGCCGCACCATCGCCGACCCGTGAAACGTCCCGGGGAACAAGTGCAGCTCCGTCGGCACTCCGGCAGCCAGCAACGCCTGCGCGTACGCGATCCCCTCGTCCCGCAACGGATCGAACTCCATCACCGACACGTACGCGGGCGGTAACCCGGTCAGATCCGTCGCCCGCGCCGGTGCCGCGTACACGGGAACGTCCGCCGTTCCCCGGATTCCGTCACCGAGGTAACAATCCCAGCTGAATTCCGCGTGCGACAGGTTCCACAGTGGAGTGTCGACGAACCGCCGCATGCTCGCCGTCCGCAACCGGTCGTCGATCTCCGGCACCCCGAGGAACTGGAACGCGATGGCCGGCCCACCCCGGTCACGCGCCAGCAACGCCAGCGCGGCCGCCAGGCCGCCCCCGGCGCTGCTCCCGCGGATCACCACCCGTTCCGGGTCGACGCCGAGCGCCTCGGCGTTCTTCACGGCCCACACCAGCGCCGCGTAGCAGTCCTCGAGCCCCGCCGGGTACGGGTTCTCCGGTGCCAGCCGGTAATCCACCGACACCACCACGACCTCGAGGTCGCGAGCCAGCGCGACCGCTTGCGGGTGATCGGTGTCCACCGTGCCCACGATGAAACCGCCACCGTGGATGTTCAGCAGCAACGCCGGCGACGCGACCAGGTCCGGGGTGTACACGCGCACCCGCACGTCGGGCGCGCCGTCGGGCCCGGGCACGAGTTCGTCGCGCACCGTCAGGCCGGTTTCGTCGACCTCGCCGAGCACCTCGGCCAGCACGGCCTTCATCTGCTCCCGCGCCGCGGGCAGGTCCCGGAAGTTGCCGGAGTCGGGCAGCGTCGCCAGTGCAGCGGCGATCTCGGGGTCGAACGGGTAGTCCATCGGTCTCCTCCAGGTGACGGGTCCGCGGTCCATCCTTCCGGCCCGGACCGCCACCCGCACCCGCCGGGTGCGGTGCCCGCTCAGCCGAGGTGCGTGAACACCGCCGTCGCCACCGCCGCGTCCGCGACGCCCACGCCGGTGAGGTCCGCGATCGTGAGCCCCGAGCGGTCCGGCACGCCGTCGCGGAGGACCAGACCGGCCGAAACGTCCGCATCGGCCCCGACGACACCCGCGCGGACCGCATTGCCGAAGTCGCCGTGAGCGAGGCACTGGTCGTGGTCGTCGGTGGCTATCGTCGTGGCGTTCGCGAACAGGCCCGGCGGCAGTTCGGCCTTGCCGGGCAGATCGGTGCCGATGCCGGTCACGTGCTGGACGGCCGCGGAAAACGCCTCCGCCGGCGCGAGCGGGCTCGTCGACGGCGTCGCCGTGATCACGCAGGGCGTGGCCGCCGCCTCGGCGGCCGTCGCGGGCTCCGCCTTCAGGCCGGCGGTGGCCAGGTCGGCGCACAGCTGCCGCACGGCTTCGGACCGTCGACCGCACACGCGCACGCGGCTCAGCGGCCGCAGTTCGGCCAGCCATTCCACCTGCAGCCGGGCCTGCAAACCCGTGCCGAAGACGGCCACCTCGTCGACATCGGCGGGCGTCAGCGCGTGGGTCACCAGCGCGCCGGCGGCGGCCGTGCGCCACGCGGTGAGCCAGCCCTCGTCGGCCAGGACCGCGGCGGGCACGCCGGTGGTCGCGTCCAGGACGAGCACGAGGCCGCTGTTGGTCGGCAAACCGCGTTCGGCGTTGCGGTAGAAGCCCGAAGCGACCTTCACCGCGAAGTGCGACGAGCCCGCCAGGTGCCCGGCCTTCACGTGGCAGTCGCCTTCGGCGTCGGCGAACCACAGCGCGATCGGCTGCGGCATCGTCGTGCGGCCTTCGGCGTGCGCGACGAGGGCGGTGCGCACGGCGTCGAACACCAGCTTCCGCGTGGCCACGGCCTCGATTTCGGCCAGCCCCACCACCTTCAGCGTCATCGCCGCTCCTCCAGGAACTCCGCCCACGCGGCCAGCCCTTCGTCCGGATCGCGCCGTCCGACGCCGACGCGGAACCGGTCCGCCGGCGTCGGGATGAGGTCGGAGCGGTAGATGCTCGACGGCAGCAGCAGAACCCCGCGCTGCTCGACGAGTTCGGTGCACATGGCTTCGACGCCGTCCGCGCCGAGGTAGCGCGGGAAGCACACGCAGCCGCCGCGCGGCGCCGCCCACTCGAACAGGTCCGGGAACCGCGCGAAGAACGCGTCGAACTTCGGCACGTTGCCGGCGATCACCGCGCGGTTGCGCGCCAGGATCGCGTCGCGGGCCCGCAGGCCGATCAGCGCGAGCACCTCGCTGGGCGCGGAGTTGCAGATCGACGTGTAGTGCTTCGCCCGCTCGAGCCGCCGCAGGAGCTCGGGGTCGCGGCAGGCGATCCAGCCGACGCGCAGGCCCGGCAGACCGTAGGCCTTGGACATGACGTTGAGCGACAGCGCCGAGGCCGACAGGTCGGCCGCCTGCGGGAGCGTCGCGGCCGGGTCGAGCTCGAGGCCGCGGTAGACCTCGTCGCTGAACAGCAGGATGCCGCGGTCATCGCACAGCCGGACCAGCCGCGTCCACGTGTCGAGGTCCGGGACGGCGCCGGTCGGGTTGTTCGGGAAGTTGACCGACACGACGCGGGTGTTCGGCCGCAGTTGCCGCTCGATCTCGTCGACGTCGAGCGCCCAGCCGTCCGCTTCCCGCAGCGCGACGCCGGTGACCTCGCCGATCGACAGCGGGATGGTCTCGGCCGCCTGGTAGTTCGGCGTGATGACGACGGTGTGGTCACCGGGTTCGAGCAGCGTGCGCATCGCCAGGTAGAGGCCCTCTTCCGCGCCGGCGAAGCACAGCACGTGCTCCGGGCCGACGTCGGTGTAGGTCTCCGCGATCTCCTCGCGCAGCGCCGGCAGGCCGTAGGTCTCGGTGTAGCCGAGGGCGAGGTTCTCCCAGCGTTCGCGGCCGTCGTCGTCGGCGAGCGCGAGCAGCTCACGGACTGTGAAAGTCTGCACATCGGACGCGGTCAGGTGGTGGCGGGCGGTGAACTCCCACCGGGAGAAGTACGTCTCCAGCCGGAAGTCAGGAAGCGTCGGCATCGGGTTCCTTGCGCAGGTCGGCGAGCAGTTGGTAGGTGGCGGAACGGGAGATCCGCAGCGCGCGGGCCACCACGGGTACCGACCGGCGCTGCGCGAACACGCCGGCGGTGTCGAGACGTGCGAGAAGCACCAGACGCTGTTCGCGGGTCAACGTCTCGACGGGCGTGGCGTGGTCGCGGACGAACTCGCCGACCACGTCGTTGAGCGTTTCCGTCCAATCGCGTTCGAACAAAGCCTGTGGCTGGCCGGTCACGGGAGCTGCGAAACCGGACAACAGCTGTGCGGCCTGATCGAACGCGGTGCGGTCGACGTTCACGCACAACACCACCTCGGCGTTGCCGTGTTCGTCGCGCACCACGGCGCTCACACTCGAGAGTCGCCGCCCGTCGGGCAGCGACTTCGGGTACGGGCCGTAGACGTCCTTGCCCACGGGCCGCAGCCCGTCGAGCTCGCCCAGCAGCGACGGGTCCCCGGGCTCGCGCCCGGAGAACGCGTTCCAGATCCCGAGCACGCTGTCCGTGCGCGGATCGTGCAGCACCACCTCCGCGTGCGGCGAAAGCAGGCGCACGATCGCCTCGCACACCGGGGCCCAGCGGGTCGTCCTCCCATCCATGGGGGTGGACACTACATCCAGCGTGGACGAAGTGTCCATACACCCCAGGGTGGCCGAGGTTAAGTCTGTACCGGACCGTACACTCGATCTGTACGATCCGGTACAGACAGTGGAGGCACCGTGCCCGACCTCTGGAGTCCGCTCGACGTCGGCCGGCTGCGGCTGCACCACCGGCTCGCGCTCTCGCCGATGATGCGCAACCGGGCCCACCCCGACGGGTCCCCCACCGCGTTGGACGCCGAGTACTTCGCCCAGCGCGCGTCGCTCGGGCTGTTGATCACCGGTGGCACGCAACCGTCGGCGGACGGGCAGGGGTTCCTGCTGAGCCACGGGTGCTACACCGACGAGCACGTCGCCGGCTGGCGGCGCGTGACACAGGCGGCGCACGACTCCGGCGGGCATCTGTTCGTCCAGCTCATGCACGCGGGCCGCGTCGCGCATCCGGCGAACACGCCGCACGGCCGCCGGCCGGTCGCGCCCTCGGCCGTCGCGGCCGGCGTCGGGATCCACACGCCGCACGGCAACCGTCCGGTGCCGATACCGCGGGAACTGTCCACAACAGAGGTTCGTGCGACGGTCGGCGATTTCCGCCGCGCCGCCGCTGCCGCGATCGAAGCCGGCGCCGACGGCGTGGAGATCCACGCTGCCAACGGTTTTCTGCTGCAGCAGTTCCTGTCGGCCAACGCGAACCACCGGACCGACGCTTACGGCGGGTCGATCACCAACCGTACGCGGTTCGCTCTCGAGGTCGTCGAGGCCGTCGCCGGGGAGATCGGCGCGGATCGCACGGCAGTGCGAATTTCCCCAGGGCTGCGCGGGTTCGGCATCAACGAAGGCGCGACAGGACCCGCGACGTACCGCCATCTCGTGCGGAAGCTCGCCGGCCTCGCGTTCCTGCACGTGACCCATCACGGCGACGACGCGTTGGCCGCCGAACTGCGCTCCGCGTGGTCCGGCCCGTTGCTGCTGACCCGGCCGGGCAGCACCGTCGAGGAGCGTGCCGCCGACGTCACCAGTGGTCTCGCCGACCTCGTCACCCTAGGCATACTGGCGCTGGCCAACCCCGATGTCGTGGACCGCCTGCGCGCGGGCGCGGGCTTCACGTCGCCGGATCCCGCGACGTTCTACGGCGGCGGCGCCGAGGGCTACACCGACTACCCGACGTTGACCGGAGAAAAGCGTTCCCTCCCACCGGAACACGACTTTCGCGACGCCGTGGACCAGACCACTTCGGTGAAGTAGATTCGATTCTCACGCACGGTCCGCCAGCCTGCGCCTGTTCGTCTTCCGAATCACGACGAAGGGCAGCTCATGCACCGGAAACTCGCTCGCGCGCTGGCCGCGACGGCCGTCGCCACCGTGGTGGCCGCCACCGGCGGGACGGCGTCTGCGACAACGTTCGCGCCGGCCACGTTCACCCACCCGGGCGTGCTCGTCAGCCGGGCACAGCTGGACACCATGCGCCAGCGCGTGCAAGCGGGCACGCAGCCGCAGAAGCAGGCGTACGACGCGATGATGGCGTCGAAGTACGCTTCGCTTTCTTACACGCCGCATCCGCGCGCCGTCGTCGAATGCGGGCCGGTTTCGAATCCCAACAACGGGTGCACCGACGAACGCGAGGACGCCATCGCGGCGTACACGCAGTCCCTCGCGTGGTACGTCACCCGGGACGCACGCTACGCGAACAAGGCCATCCAGATCATGGACGCCTGGTCCTCGACCATCAAGGACCACACGAACGACAACGCCCACCTGCAGACCGCGTGGTCCGCCTCGTCGTGGCCGCGCGCGGCGGAGATCATCAAGTACGTCTACGGGAACTGGCCCGGTTCCGGCCGTTTCGGCACGATGCTGCGCGACGTCTACTACAACGAGATCCAGGGCAGTGACGGCCGCACCGGCAACTGGGAGCTGAGCATCGCCGAGGCCATCGTCGGCATCGGCGTGTTCCTCGAGGACAAGACCATCTACGACCGCGGGATGTCGATTTACCGCAACCGCGTGCCGGCGTTCGTCTACCTCAGCTCGGACGGCCCGTTGCCGAAGACCGTGCCGGGCAGCGGGCTCGACACGCGCGACGAGATCGTGGGGTATTGGCAGGGGCAGTCGACGTTCGCGGACGGGCTCACGCAGGAGACGTGCCGGGATTTCGTCCACACCGGGTACGGGATCGCCGCCATCGCGGAGGTGGCGGAGACTTCGCGGATCCAGGGGCAGGACCTGTACGGGACGGACATCGGCGAGCGGCTTCGGCAGGCGCTGGGGTTCCAGGCTCGGTACGAGCTGAGTGATCCGCCGTCGTGGCTGTGCCACGGGTCGGTGAAGCGGGGGCTGGGGCCGGTGACCGAGGTGGGGTACAACGCGTTGCACAACCGGCTGGGGATCGCGATGACCAATACGCAGGCTTACACGACGGGACACCGGCCGCAGGGGACGAACAACTTGTTCGTGTCTTGGGAGACGTTGACGCATGGGGATAATCCGGCTTAGTGGGGTAGGTGCCGGGGGACGTGGTTGCGCTGGTGCACTGGTGGTGCGGTCGGTGCGCAGGTGCACTGGTGGTGCGGTCGGTGCGCAGGTGCACTGGTGGTGCGGTCGGTGCGCAGGTGCACTGGTGGTGCGGTCGGTGCGCAGGTGCACTGGTG
>NZ_JBITBT010000050.1:66402-66798 GCF_044452505.1 Amycolatopsis sp. NPDC051903
GGTGCGGTCGGTGCGCAGGTGCGCTGGTGGTGGGGTCGGTGCGCTGGTGGCGAGAGCGGGGCTGGTGTGGGCGGATGGTGTGCTGAAGTCGACCAAGGGCACGACTGAGGTTGGCCGCGGTAGCGCTGCGGTCGCAGCCACAGATCGCGCTGGGGCAGCAGGCGACAGGGCTGGGGTCGGCCGCCGGAGGTCGTGGTGGGGTGGGCCGGTGGCAGGGGTTGAGTCACTATCCGAGATCGCGCCGGGGCCGGCTGCCGGTGGCGCTGGAGTCGGCCGGCGGTGGGTGCCCTCCACCCCGGATCCGATGATGGTAACGACGGTCTGGATCACCTTGTCAAGGCTGGAAAGCGTGCCTTGACAAGGTGATCCAGACCGCGTGGAGGCTTCGGATCGAGG
>NZ_JBITBT010000051.1:0-66132 GCF_044452505.1 Amycolatopsis sp. NPDC051903
TCGGCTACCTCAGCCCCGCCCGCTACGAAACAACCACACGCCACGTAGCCTAACCACACCTCAACGACCCTGTCCGTCAAAACGGGTCAACCCCACCGACGGAACCCCGAGCCACAGAACGTGGCTCCCAGTACAACCCGTTAACCCCGCCCGGTGCCCAGCCGTCGACGACCATAAAGCTACCGAGAACCTGAACCACCTCCCGTTCAACGCCGGCCAACGCACACCAAGCGAGCCGAGACTGCTGGAACAATTCTGGAGCAGCGGCGCATGGTCAACGTTTATCGACAGGGTCCAACCGCGCCTAACCGCCACCAACTACACCTGACGACCAGCGGATTCCCGATAACCGCAGATCAGAGGCATGGTTCGGACCTTTCTGGCAGAGGGTGTCGAGGACTTCGAGTCCACAGACCCACACGCGGCGATGACTACGGCGTTATACCCCTACCCTCCGGTGTCTCCGCTGCGCTGTTCGGGCGAACGTAGCCAGGCTCACCGTCATGGACCCGGAACCGGTGCATCGGTTCATCGTGCCCCCTACCCCGCCAACCTCCAGGTCAGCGCCATCCTCAACAGCGACAGTGGACGTGCTAGCGCAGTGGATGACCACCGGCAGACTCACCCGGCCCTCTCGCCCGCCACAGCCGAGCCGCGGGTTGCGGTTCGCCTTCTACGGCCGCACCTCAACCCTGCGCCACCAAGACCGTGCTTCATCACAGGGTTGGCAACGCGACATGGCCGAGGACCTCGTCACCGGCCACGGCCAGATCGTCGCCGACTACTTCGACGCCGGCACCTCCCGCCGCACCCCCTGGCCACAACGACCTCAGGCTGCCCAGCTGATGACCGCGATCACCAGTGCCGAGCGGGCAGTCGATGCGATCGTGGTCGGCGAGTACGAACGCGCCTTCACCGGATCGCAGTTCGCCACGATCTACGCCTGGTGCGCCCGACACGGCATCCAGCTCTGGCTACCCGAAACCGCAGGACCAGTCGATCTCGACAATCCTGATCACCGAGCGCTCACAGCGCTGCTGGCCACCCAATCGCAACGCGAAGTACTCCGCGCCCGACACCGCGTCCTGGCCGCCATGCACAACCAAGCCACCCAGCAAGGCCGCTACCTCGGCGGAAGACCACCCTACGGCTACCAACTCGTCGACGCCGGCCCTCACCCCAACCGCGCCGACGCCCGTTGGGGCCGACGGCTGCAACGCCTCGCGCCCGACCCACGCACTGCGCCGCATGTCACCTGGATGTTCCGGCAACGGCTCGCCGGCCACAGCGTCGCCAGCATCGCCCGCAACCTCAACGAACGAGGCATCCCCTGCCCCTCCAGCGCCGCCCCCGACCGCAACCCGCACCGAAGCCGCGGCGCCTGGAGGCTGCGCACCGTCGCCGTCATCCTCGCCAACCCCCGCTACAGCGGCCGGCAAACCTGGAACCGTCGCACTACAGGGTCCACCGATCCGAGGTCAACACCCGCGCTGTCGATCAAGCTCGCCCACCCAGCCCTCGTCACCGAGCACGACTTCGTCACTGCTCAGCAGATCCGGGCGGCGCGACCGGCCAACGACGGCCGTGCTCGCCGATTCGCACTCGCAGGCCTCATCCGTTGCGGCACGTGCCACCGACGTCTCGACTCCCACTGGAACCACGGACGCCCGACCTACCGATGCCGACACGGCCACAGCAGCACCCGACGCCCAAACCAGGCTCGGCCGAAGACCATATACATCCGAGAAGACCATCTCATCGACCAGATCAGCATCCAGCTCGGAGACCAGACCACCAACAGCCACACCACACTCGGCCCGGCCGAACACACAGCAGCCGCATCGCGGCAGCGCTACGCGCATCAGGAAGATTCATCGTCTGCGACAGCACCGGTTGGCGGCTCGAAACGATCAACTCGACCTGAGCCCCCACCAGGCAGAACCACCAAGATCGCGTTTCGCGATCCGTGGGGTAATACTGTGTCCGAGACTTGAACCCCTCCGCATGGGAGATCTCCCAAGTTTCGGGAGATCATGTCACCAGCGTAACCGACGAGCACGCGGTGTGGACACTCCCCCAACCCTCGGCTCTCGATATCGCCGGCAGTTGATTGCGTTGTCGCAGACCGGCGTAGGAGCGGATACCGTCCAGCGAGGTGAACCTGCCCGGTTGGTCCAGCCGGCCAAGGATCTGGGCGGCCAGGATCGAGCCAACGCCGGGGACCGACGCGACGATCCCGGCCGGATCGGCCCGGCACAGCAGCACCCGGATGCGTTCATCGCGATCGTTGATCTCCTCGGTGAGGTGCAGCGTCAGCCGTGCCTCCAGGGCGATGTCTTCGGCGAGGTCGGGGTAATCGAGTTCCTCGGCCCAGAGCGAGGGCGTTTCCTCGGCGGCGGGCAGCCGGACGGCTGGGCTTCGCCCCAGGCGCCGCGGGAATGGCGGTGGAAGAACCGCGCGAGGCGTGCCCGCCCAGCCGCGGGACCTGGTGAGGGTCGGCAAAGTCGGCCAGGGAACGCAGCGGGGTCTTGTTGGCCAGGCCTGCTCCCAGGGCGGCGTGCCGGGTCGGCCAGAGCAGTTCCAGGAGGGCGTCGAGCCGGGCGAGGACGCTAGTTTGACCAGGTTGGATGGCAGTTTGACCGCCCGGCGCAGGGGTTCTCCCGGCCCGCGGCCGTTGGTGATGTGCAGCCCTTCGGGATGCAGCAACGGCAGCTTGGCCAGGATTTCGAATCCAGCCGGTCGACCTTGGTGCGGTTGGCGTAGTAGGACCCGGCCCCACACCGGTGCCGGGCGCCCTGGTGGCACGCCCCGCGTGAGCGCGCCACCGGGGCTCTCGCCCGGTTGCTTACCGCCGGTCAGGTGCCGAGCCGGAACGGGTCTCGCTCATCATCAGACAGGTCGATCATCGTGTTCTTGATCCGGGTGTACTCGAGCAACGCTTCGGTGCCGCGCTCGCGCCCATAACCACTGCGTTTCACCCCGCCGAACGGTGCCTGTGCGGCGCTCGTGCGGTAGGTATTCACCCATACCGTACCCGCGGCCAGCCGCTTGGCCACCCGGTGAGCCCGGGTGATGTCGGTGGTCCAGATCCCGGACGCCAGACCGTAATCGGTCCCATTGGCGATGGAGATCGCCTCGGCTTCGTCGCGAAACCGCATCACCGCCAGCACCGGGCCGAACACCTCGCGCTGCGCCAGCCGCATCTCCGGCGTCACGTCGGCGAACACTGTCGGACGCACGAACAACGCGTCGGTCGGTTCCTCGTCGCGTCCGCCCGTGACCAGCCGCGCACCGTCTTCGACTGCTTCCTCGATCCTCGTCAGCACGGACTCGTACTGCGCTCGGTGCGCGATCGGCCCCATGTCGGTGCCTGGGTCCATCGGATTGCCGAGGCGGATCCGCCCGGCCCGCTCGGCCAGTGCCTGCACCACCTCGTCGTAGATCGAGTCGTGGACCAGCAGCCGCGAGCCGGCGATACAGGTCTGCCCGCCCGCGGCGAAAATCCCCGCTACCGCACCGACAACCGCCCGGTCGAGCTTCGCGTCCGGGAAGATGATGTTCGCCGACTTCCCGCCGAGTTCGAACACGCACGGCACGAGATTCGCGGCAGCGTTGGCCGCCACTCGCCGGGCCGTGCCCACACCACCGGTGAAACTGATCTTGCCGACCCGCGAATCAGAGGTCAGCGCGTCACCGGTCTCGGTCGCACCGGTGACCACATTGATCACCCCAGCGGGGAAGCCCACCCTTTCCGCCAGCCGGGCGAACTCCAGCGTGCTGACACTTGCGTGTTCCGAGGGCTTCACCACCGCGGTGTTCCCCGCCGCCAGCGCCGGCGCCAGCTTGTTGGCGAGTTGACTCAGCGGCGAATTGCAGGCGGTGATCAGCGCGGTGACACCGATCGGCTCACGAGTGGTGAAGTCGACCGTGTCGGGGTTGTCCAGCGGCTTCGTCTCCCCGGTGAGCTTGTCAGCGTTTCCAGCATGGAAGTGGTAGTTCCGGGCGGCGAACGCGATCTGCGCCTTGTTTTCGCGATATACCTTTCCGCTGTCCCGGGTTTCGATCTCGGCCAGCACGTCCACGTTCTCTTGCAGGGCATCCGCGAGCGCGTCCATCAGCCGCCCCCGTTCGACCCCGGGGGTGCGCCCCCAGTCCAGGGCTGCCTGGTCCGCGGCGCCGATCGCCTGCGCCACGTCCGCGCGGCTCGCGGCCGTCAACCGTGCCCAGGGCTTACCGGTGTAGGGATCGATAGAGGTAAGTTCTTCTCCTCCGCCGCGCACCCAGCTTCCGCCGATGTACTGGCTGGTGCAGTCCTTCATCAGCGATCCCCCGCAACCCAGTCTGCGACCCGCTCGCCGACCATGACCGCGGGCAGGTGTGTGTTGGCGCGCGGCACCGTCGGCAGCACCGACGTGTCGGCGACACGCAGGTTCGTCACACCGCGCACGCGGCACTGCAGGTCGAGGACCGCCGCCGGGTCGCCCGGAGCGCCGATCGCGCACCCGCTGGCCGCGTGCGCGGTGTCCCGGATGACCTCGGCAGCCCAGCGGTCCAGCTCGGCATCGGACATGGCCAGATCGACTTCGTGCCCCGCAACGTCCACAACGGACGTACCGGAGGGGAACCCCCCGGCGCGGACGAGGTCGAAGGTGTGACGCAGCAGGTACCGGGCAAGCTTGGCGTCCCGCTCGTCACCGAGCAGGTTGAAATCGGCCTCCGGCATGGTCGCCGGGTCCGGGGAGACAATCCGCACGCTGCCGCGGGAGTGGGACTGCGCGAGCTTGCACAGCAGACCACCGAGGTCGCCGCCGGGTGCGAGGTTGACATCCGTGATCAGCAGATCCCCGAAACCGTTGTCGGGCAGCCCCGAGGTCAGCCGGATCGTGCAGTTACCCCGCCGCCGTTCGCTGCGGGCGGGCCGGCCGTCGGGCACTCGCAGCAGCAGCTCGAACCCGCCGTGGTCCTGCAGCCCGACCCCGACCGGCAGGTCCTGCCGGACTGGGATGCCCAGCGAGGTCAGCAGCCCGGCCGGGCCGATGCCCGACCGCTGCAGGATCGCCGGGGTCAGGAGCGCGCCGCCGCTGAGCACCACCTCCTCGGCGTGGAACTCACGTGGCTCACCGTCCACAATAGCCGCGACACCGACCGCACGGTCCCCGTCGAAGAGCACCCGGTCCACCAGCGCCCCGCCGATGATCGTCAGGTTCTCGCGCTCGCGGGCCGGTTCCAGGTAGGAGTCATTGGTTGTCCACCGGTGCCCGTTCTCGATGTTCGACGCGGTCAGGGCCACGCCCTGCGCCCCCGGCGCGTTGTGATCGGGCGCCCAGTCATGCCCGAGCTTGGCCGCCGAGTCCCGCAACCCGTCGTCGATGGTTCCCCAATCCTCCTGCGGCACACGGGAAATCGGCGTCGGACCGTCTGCACAGTGGTACGGCTCGGCGCCGAAGTCCAGGTCCCGCTCCAGCCGCGAGAAGTAGGGCATGACCTCCTCCGGCCCCCATCCGGCATACCCGGCGGCTGCCCAGTCGGCGAACTCCTCCACCGGTGGCCGGATCGCGTAGCACCCGTTCACCGAGGAACACCCGCCGAGGCCGTGCCCACGCAGGTACGCTGCCGGTGCCCGCCCGGCGATCCGCTTGGCGACCTGGCCCTCCCACTGGTATTGCGGGGGAATGGCCCCGTGCGTGGTGATGTCCCACTTGTACATGTTGACCGGGTTGCGCAGGCTCGGCGGGCAGGTGTCGTAACGCCAGTCGGGTCCTGCTTCCAGCAGGAGCACCCGCAGGCCGGGCCGCTCGCTGAGCCGGCCCGCCAGCGTGGCGCCGGCCGAACCGCCGCCCACCACGATGCAGTTCCAGTCCGCCATCGTCTTGCCTGCCTCCTTGTGACGTCGTTCGTTCATGTCAGGACCGCGACACCGATTCGCTGAGGATGGTGCGCGCGGCCACCGCGTCCTCGTCGATCGTGATCCCCAGCCCGGGACCGGTCGGCACGTCCACATGCCCGTCCTGGATGACGAAGCCGCTGTCGGCGACCAGCGGGTCGGCGCCGGCCACCCCGAGCCCGAAGATGAACTCCGCACCCGGCATCACATGGCGCTCGGGCAGGCTCGCGCAGTAGTGCGCGCCCGCCGCCGCTTCCAGCTGGGACTGCACGGCGAGCCCGCCGATGTTGATCCGCATCGACGCCGCCTCGGCGATCGCCGCGATCCGCTTGGCCTGGTGGATCCCCCCGGTCTTGTACAGCTTGACGCACAACACGTCCACCGCCTCGGCCTTGGCCAGGTCATGGGCGTCCTGGACGGTGAACAGGCTTTCGTCGGCCATCACCGGTACCCCGGCGGCCGCCGCACGCACCCTGGCCAGCCCCGCCATGTCCCGGCGCCCGACCGGCTGCTCGACGTAGCCCAGGTCGTACTCGGCCAGCGCGGACATCGCCTTGATCGTCTCGCTGACCAGCCAGCCGGTGTTCGGGTCGACGCCGATCACCACGTCCGGTCCGACCGCGGCCCGCACGGCGGCGAAGTTCGCCACGTCCGCCCGCCAGCCGCCCCGGCCGCCCGCTTTCAGGCACAGCACCTTGATCCCGAACTCGTGCACGGCGCGCTCGGCGTCGTCGATCATGGTGCGCACGTCGTCGGCGAGGCTGATCGACCATTCCAGCGGGATCCGGCTCTGGCACGCCCCGCCGATCAGCTTGTGCACCGGCAGGCCGGCGGCCTTGCCCATCGCGTCGTGCAGGGCGAAGTCCACTGCGGCGCGGGCGTTGGAGTTGAACGGCAGGATGCGGTCGAAATCGTCCCAGGTCCGGGCGATGTCGAACACGTCCTTGCCGATCAGATACGGGCCGTAGATCTCCCGGATCGCAGCGATGACGCTGTGCACGGTGTCGGGTACGAAGTGCCCCGGTGCGGTCGGGCGCACCTGCCCGTATCCGACCACCCCTTCGGCGTGGATGCGGACCAGCACCGGCTTGCCCATCGGGGTTCCCGCCGGACCGGTGTCGTAGCCACCGCTGGACATCGTGCGCCGCACCCGCCCCGCCAGCTCGGTCACAACGATGTCAACCCGTTCGATCTTCATGCCACACTGCTTTCTTCCAGAAGGGCCAGTGCCCTCGCGGGTGCGCCGTCGCCGCCCAGCACTGACAGCGCACCGAGGAACAACGTGCACCAGCGGTCCGGAATCTCCCGCAGCACAAGGTTTTCCACGATCAGGGTCCCCGCGCCGAGCAGCGTGCCGTGGATCTCGTGGTGGTAGTCCGGCGGGCGCAATCCCATGGGGTATTCCGGGGTGATGGTGTCCACGCCGACCAGGCGCAGGCCGGTGTCCGCGGCCCACTGCGCGGCGTCCACGCTCAGATACGGGTGTTTGTCCACGTAGTCGGGCTCGGCGTACCGCTCGTCCCAGCCGGTGCGCACCAACAGAGCGTCCCCGGCACCGAGCACCACCCCGTGTTCATCCAATGTGGACTTGAGATCCGTGGCGGTCACCGGGTCCGGCCCGTCCCGCAGCACCTGCGCGCAGTACGCGGATCCGATCAACGACTCCAGCGGCAGCTCATCGACGGTGACGCCATCGGCGACGAAATGCGACGGGGCGTCCAGATGTGTGCCTATATGGGTGGGCATGTCCAGCCGCATCGCCCGCATCCGGTGCTCGTCCCAGGTGCGCACCTGAGTGAACTCCGCAGCCGGAATGGTGCGGGCGTGGGGCATGCCCGGCTCCAGTGGATGGGACAAGTCCACAACACGGGTCATCCTGACACTCCTCGTCGTCGAGTGGTCGGTCGCCTCATGCATCTTTCGCACTGCGCACCTCATGCGTCCACCCTTCGCCGGCGGGTGTGGCCAATCCCCCTCCGGAACCGGGCTCGGGCAGGCGACGCCGCCCCGTCTCCCGGCATTTCAAGACGGCAAACAGCCCAATCGCCGCGCAGAAGGCCAGCAGCAACGCAACCGGCCAAGTCGATCCGGCCGCCGCCGCGACCGCGGTGGTCACCACCGGCGTCAGGCCGCCGACCACCGCGGCGGAGAGCTGGTAGCCCAGCCCCGCGCCGCTGTAGCGCACCTCCGGCGGGAACAGCTCCGGTGCCAGTGCACCGGGAATGCCGAACATGACCCCGATGAGCAGCCCACCCACCAGCAGGACCAGCACGACCAGCACCGGTGACTTCGTCATCACCGCCAGGAACAGCGGAACGGAGGCGAAGATGGTGAAGATCGCGCAGCCGATGAACAACGGCCTTCTGCCGATCTTGTCCGTCAGCCACGTTCCGATCAGCACCGCCAGCAGTTCGACGACCGCGAACACGAGCAGCCCGACGAAGAACAGCTGCGAGGACATCCCCAATGTCGTGGTACCGAACGCGGGGATGAACGTGACGAACATGTAGAATCCGCCACTGGTGGCCGAAAACATACCAAAGGTGAGCAGCAGCTCCTTCGGGTTGTTCCGCAACACCGACAGCACCGGGAACCGGTTCAAGCTCTTGCTGGCACGAGCCTTCGCGAAGGCTTCGGTATCGGCGAGGTTGCGCCGCATGTATAACCCGACGACCACGAGCAGCGCACTGGCCAGGAACGGCACTCGCCAGCCCCAGGAGTGCTGGGCCTGCTCGGGCAGCAGACCGACGAGCGCGAACACTATCGTCGCCAGTAGCAGCCCCAAGGGGGAACCCATCTGCGGCCACCCGCCGTACCGGCCGCGTTGCCCCTCCGGCGCCGACTCCACCGCGTAGACCGCGGCGCCGCCCCATTCGCCGCCGAGCCCGAACCCCTGGCACAACCGCAGCAGCACCAACAGGATCGGCGCGGCGACCCCGATACTGGTGTAGGTCGGCAAGCACCCGATGAGCACCGAGGAGGTGCCCATGAGAAGCAGGCTGGCCATCAGCACCCGGCGACGGCCTAACCGGTCACCGAGATGCCCGAACACGATGCTGCCCACCGGCCGGGCGAGAAAGCCCACCCCGAAGGTGGCGAAGGACAGCAAAGTGCCGGCCACGGAGTCGAAACTGGGGAAGAACAGCTTGCTGAACACGAGGGACGCCGCCAGGCCGTAGGCCTGGAAGTCGTACCACTCGATGGTGGTGCCGATCAGGCTGACCATGGCCACTTGGGCCGGTGACGGTCGCGTGCGCCCGGTGAGTGCGATCGGATCAGACATCGGTGTCTCTCCTATCGGACCAGCTGTGCCCTGGGCCCGGGGTACGGGCCGGAGCGGGGACGGTGGGGGCCGGTCAGTCCCGGAAGGGATCTGCCGGATCCGTTGTGGACAGATCGACGTACACCGCTTTCGTCTCGGTGTAGGCGTCGAGTACTTCCAGCCCGTTCTCCCGCCCGATCCCGCTCATCTTGAACCCGCCGTAGGGCAGGGCCGGCAGGATCGGCCGAAAGGTATTGACCGAGACCAGCCCGGTTTCGATCTGGGCGGCCACCCGGTGGGCGCGGCTCACGTCCGAGGTCCACAGGCCTCCGACGAGCCCATAGCGGGTGTCGTTGGCCATCGCCACTGCTTCCGCCTCGGTGTCGAAGGGCATCACCGCCAGTACCGGGCCGAACACCTCCTCCTGTGCCAGCCGCGAGGCCGGATCCACGTCCGCGAACACCGTGGGTTCCACGAAGTAGCCGCGGTCCAGACCGGCCGGACGGCCACCACCGGTCAGCAGCCGGAAGCCCGCTTCCTTGCCGTAGTCGATGTAGGACCGGGTTTTCGCCAGCTGCTCGGCCGAGGTGTGCGGCCCGATGTGCGTGCGTGGGTCCGTCGGCAGGCCGACCCGGATGCGCGATGCGCGGTCGGCGAGATTCTTGGTGAACTCCTCGTAGGCGGGACGTTCGACGAAGACCCGGGAAGCCAGCGAGCAGGACTGGCCCGTGGACCGGAACGCGCTGTGCACCGCGACGGTCAGCGCCCGGTCCAGGTCCGCGTCGGCGAAGACCAGGTAGGGCGATTTTCCACCGCACTCGAAGGAAACCCGCTTCAACGTGCCGGCCGCGGTGGCCATGATCTTCTGGGCTGTCCGGTGCTCACCGGTGAAGGTGATCTTGTTCACGCCAGGGTGTGCGACGAGTGCCTGACCCGCGACCGGACCGAAGCCGGGCACCACATTCACCACGCCAGGTGGGAAACCCGCTTCCTCGATCAGCTTCGCCAGCTCCAGCGCACTGGCCGGGGTCAGCTCGGCGGGTTTGAGCACCACCGTGTTGCCCGCGGCCAGCGCCGGAGCCAGTTTCCACGACGAGAGCGAGATCGGCGAGTTCCAGGGCAGGATCGCGCCGACCACCCCGACCGGCTGACGCCGGGTATAGGCATGGGCGGAAGCACCGACCGGCACCTCCGCGCCGCGGATCTTGTCCGCGGCGCCCGCGAAGAAGGTGAACCAGTCGGCCGCGCGCAGCATTTCGCCGCGCGTGTCCCGCACCGGCTTTCCGTTGTCCCTGCTTTCGATCGCGGCGAGCCGGTCCGCGTCCCGGCGCAGGAGTTCGGCCAGCTTCAACAGCAGCGCACCCCGCTGCGTGGGGGTGATCTTCGTGCGCCAGGGGCCGGTCATCGCCGCACGAGCGGCCGCCACGGCGGCGTCGACGTCCTGCTCGTCGGCCTCGGCGACCTCGGCCCAGACCGCTTCGGTGGACGGGTCGATGGACCGGATTACCCGGCCGGAGTGCGGCTCGACCCACTCACTGCCGATGTACAACCGGTCGTACCTGCGCATCTGCGCTGTCTCGGTCATCGCGCTACCTCCACCATCGCGATCAGCTCGGCGACCGGGGTATCCCACGGCAGCGCGGCGAGCTCCGCACCGACCTTCCGCGACTGGGCGCCCAGGAGCCAGGTGGTGTTGCGCTCGAACTTGGTGAGCACGTCGTCGTCGGCCAGGGGCGCCTCGGCGCAGCCCGGGTGGTAGGGCACCCTCTTGGTGAAGGTACGGTCACCCGCTTTGACCTCGATCACCGCGGGACAGTGCTTCGGGTAGTCCGAGTCCGGGTCCTCCGCCGTGACGATCTTGTCCGCCAGCGCGCCGACCGCCGGGTCCGACAGGGCCGGTACGCGGAAGGTCGAGAGCCCGACATCACCGCGCACCAGCGCGCTCGCCACGACATAGGGCAGGCTGAAGCGCGCCTCGTGCGGCTCCTGCGGGTGCGTCTTGCGGTCGGCTGGCTGGGTAACCAGCGTCAGGCCCGGCTCGGCGAGCAGGCAGGTGACCTTGTCGATGTCGGCGTGGGTGATGCCCGCCGCCGCGAACTCCACCAGCAGCTCCTTGACCCCGGCGATGAACGAGTGCATCAGCTGGCAGCAGGGGTAGGGCTTGATCGCGGTGTCGGGCAGATGCCAGCGGGTGCCGAGCCCGTCGGCGGGCGTGCGCCAGTCCAGTTCGTCCTCGATCGGGGTCAGGTGGGTGTGGAAGAAGCCGAAGTCGCCTTCGAACACGGTGCTCGGCCCGGTGATCCCGGCGGCAGCCAGGTCGGTCGCGACGATGCCCGCGTGCGCGCCCCAGCCACCGTGCAGGATCTTCGACGTCGACCCGGTGCGGGTGGATTCCTGAATCCCCGAAGCGAACGTGCCTGCGATGCCGAACGCATCGGCGATGTGCGGTGCGTCGAGCCCGGTAAGCCGCCCGATGGCCGCCACGGAACCGAACCCGCCGATCAGCGAACTGGTGTGGTAACCGCGAGCGAGGAACCGCTTGCCCGCGACAAATCCGAGCCGGATCATCGTCTCGTATCCAGCGGCCATCGCGGTCAGGACCTCGTCGAGCCGCTGGCCGCGGTCCTGCGCCACGGCCAGTACCGCCGGGGTCACCGTGGAACCGGGCCGGGCCAGCGAAGAGCCGTGCTTGTCGTCCATTTCCAGCGCCTGGGCCAGCGAGCCGTTGAGCAGCGCGGCGGACTCGGGGCGCGCGGTCTCGCCCGCGCCGAGCACGGTCGCACCCGCGTCGCTGCGCCACTGCCGGGCCAGCTTGCCGAGCGCCGCACCGGTGGTTTCGGCGGGGTCGGCGCCGGCGATGGCGACCCCGATGGTGTCGACCAGATGCCACTGCGCCGCGCGGCGCACCGGTGCGGGCAGGTCCTCGTAGTGCAGTCCGGCGCTGAACTCGGCCAGTGCCGAAGACAGGGACGGGCTCATGCGGCCACCCGCATCTTCTGCGCGAGCGCACCGATCTCGGGCGAGGGAGCTTGGTGATTCTCCAGGTCGAGCACGATCTGCTGGATCTTCTGCGCGGCTTCGTCGGTGATCACGCGGGTGGCGAGGTTGCGGAACTTCGCGGCCAGGTCCTCGTCGGAGATCGGGTTCTTCCAGTGTCCGCTGCGGTAGAGCACGCTTTCAGTGAGTTGCTCCCCGGACTTGGTGGTCAGGGTGACCCGCACCGCACGCATCTCGTCCTTGCCGAGTGCGTCCAGGTCCGGGGCGACGACGACCTCCACCCGGCCGGCCAGTTCGAGGATCTGGGGGTCGGCGAGCCGGTCATCGGTGTACCCGTCGATGAACGCGGTACCGTCGATCAGCGTGACCGCCGCGGTGTAGGGCAGGTTCATCTGCGCGGCGATGGTCTCGCCGTTCGGCACGTAGGGCCACCCACAGTGGACGTAGACCATTTCGGTCGTCTCCACCTTGACGTGCTCGACGTCCCCGGGCTTGATTCCGCCACGCGCACGGATGGCACGCAGCGCGTCCACACTGGTCTGGCTGCTGGCCAGCGACGAGTACTGCTTGAAGCCGTTGCGCAGGATCTCCCAGTGCTCGCCGAGCCCGGTGGTCGCGTAGTCGAGGTCGTACTCGGCCGAGTAGGTGGAGCAGAAGCCGCCGTAGGGTGCCTCCAGCACGTCGCGCACACCCGTCAGGCCCTCACGCGCGGCCAGCGCGGCGATGATGCCGTTCTGCGCGGCCTTGCCCGAGTGGAACCGCTTCGCCATCGCGCCGAACTGGGCGGCCATCAGGCCGGCGGCCTGCGAACCGGCGAGCCCGAGCGTGTTGATGTATTGCTCGGTGTCCAGCTCCAGCAGGGTCGCGACCGCGGCGGCGGCGGCGAAGGTGCTGGTCAGCCCGCACGGGTGGAACCCGCGGTGGAAGGCACTGGGGCTGACTGTGTTCCCCACGCGGGTGCCGACCTCATACCCGGCGGCGACCGCGGTGATCAGCTGCTTGCCGTCGAACGGGCCCATCGCCTCGGCGACCGCGATCACGGCGGGCACCACCCCGGCGCCGTAGTGCGACATCGACTGGTCGTGGCAGTCGTCGAGTTCGTAACCCTGGGCCGCGGTGCCGTTGATCATGGCGGTGCCGAGGGCGTCCGCCCGCACAACGCGGCCCCAGCCGCTGGCCGCCGGCGCCTGGCCGAGCTGGCCGACGGTCCGGGCCACGGCGTCGGCCCAGGGGGTGGCCGAGCCGTAGATCCCGCAGCCCAGGCTGTCCAGAACACAGCGCTTGGCCATGGCCACGACCTCGGGCGGCAAGCTCTCGTACCGCAGCCCTGCCGCGAATGTCGCCAGTTCCCGCGTGACCGGCCGGGTGCTGACCTCGCTGTCGATGGTGCCGGTCATCGGCTGGCAATCCTTTCCTTGTTCGTCCCGTGGCCGTTCGCCGCGTGACCGTTCGTCCCTTCGGTGCGGGCGAGCGCGGCCTTCGCCGCGCTCGCCCCGGCGAGGCGGCCGAAGACCGCTCCGCTGGTGAGACCGCTGGCACCGGGGTAGTTGTGGTAAAAGATCCCGCCGACCATCTCACCGGCGGCGAACAGTCCCGGGATGGTTTCGCCGTTGACGTCGACGACCTGTCCGTGGTTGTCGATCTTCACGCCACCGAAGGTGAACGTGATGCCGCAGGTCACCGCGTACGCGGTGTAGGGCGGGGTGTCGAGCTTGACCGCCCAGTTGCTGCGCGGCACATCCAGCCCGTCGGCGCTGCGGCCGTCCTTGACGTTGGGGTTGAACGGCACATCGTCCCGAACGGCCGCGTTGAACTCGCGGACTGTCCGGAGGAACTGTGCTTCTTCGAGTTCGTCGGACAGCTTCGCCGCCAGCTCCTCCAGCGTGTTCGCCTTGACCTTGGACACGTGGCGGGTGCGGTACTCGTCGCGCATCAGGTGCTCGGTCTTGCTGTCGAAGATCTGCCAGGCCGCCTGTCCCGGCTGTTCCAGTACCGCGCGGCCGTACTTGGCGTACGTGTAGTTACGGAAGTCGGCGCCCTCGTCGATGAAGCGCTTGCCTTCGCTGTTGACCACCACCGCGAACGGGTAGTTGTGCCGCTGGAACTGCGGCGTCAGCGCCAGATCACCGAACTCCGACGCGTTGCGCTCCCAGGCCACCGAGTGGCAGCCCGACCAGTGCCCGAACGGCTGCGCACCAGCCTGCAGGGCCATCTCCAGCCCGTCCCCGGTGTTGTACCGGCTGCCCCGCACCTTCGCCAGGTCCCAGCCCGGGCCCAGGTAGCGCGTGCGCATCTCGGCGTTGGCCTCGAAGCCACCGCAGGCCAGGATCACCGATTCCGCCTGGTACTCCCGGGTGTGGCCATCGACCTTCACCCGGACTCCGCGTACTCCCCCGTCGTCGTGGACCAGCCCCCTCACCCGTGCGCCGTAGACCACCTCGACGCCGACCTTGCCCGCGGCTTTGTACAGCGCGTCGACCAGTCCCGGCCCGCCGGCCGCGACCGCGATGGTCGCGCCGCCCCAGAAGGTGAACTTTCCGTCCACTTTGTACGCTTGGCGGCCGAAGTTCGGCATGAACCGCACACCCTGCTCACGCATCCACAGCAGCGTTTCCTTGCTGCGGCGCACCAAGATCTCGCACAGGTCCGGATCCGTGCGGTACTGCGTTATCCGGGCCATATCGTCAAAGAAATCCGATTCGGTGTACTGCCCGAAATCGGCTGACGCCATTTCGTCGTCAGTAAGGTCCGGCGCGAGTGCACGAATATCGTCCGCACCTTCGTAGACCACGCGCATGAGCCCGTCAGTATAGGCGCTGTTGCCACCGCGCTCCTTTTCCGGAGCGCGCTCCAGCACCAGCACGCGAGCGCCTTCCTGCGTCGCCGAAAGAGCCGCGCACAGTGCCGCATTCCCACCCCCGACGACAATGACGTCGTACGCGGCACCACTTCCCGGGCCCGGCCTTAGATCTGCCATTCGGTTACCTCCCGTAGGTCTTCGACCTGGCTCGCTGGAGCGTATCACCGAAATGCATGCTGGAGCAGACCATTATGCTATACTGGCATACTGGAACCTGATACTACCGGCCGACAATGCCCCGTGGAGGTCCCGGTGAAACTGCAACAACTCCATTACGTCCTCGAAATCTTCAAACACGGGAATCACCTTTCCGCCGCGGCCGCTGCTTTGCACACTTCCCAGCCGGGTATCAGCAGGCAGCTGCAGCTGCTGGAAAGCGAACTCGGTTTCGAAATATTCGCCCGCACCCGCAATCGCATCGATGGCCTCACGGAGCCGGGCAAACTGGTGGTGGAGCTGGCCCAGCGGATCATGAGCGATGTCGACGCGCTGTCCTCGCTCAAGGCGGACCTGGCGGCTTCCGATCGCGGCACCCTCACCATCGCCACCACCCACACCCAGGCGAGCTACGTCCTGCCGAAGGTGGTCGGGCCGTTCGTGGCGGACTTCCCGGACGTGCACCTGGTGCTCAAACAAGGTGATCCGGAAGGAATCTGCACCCTCCTGGAGGCAGGAGAAGCCGATATCGCGATCGGCACGGAGGTACTGCCCGCTTTTCCCGAGCTGGTGAACCTCCCCTGCTTCGCACTTCCGCGCGCGGTCATCGCCCCAGCCGGGCACCCCATCCTGTCCCGCGAGCTGACCCTGCCCGCGATCGCCGAGTACCCGCTGATCACCTACGACTCACGCTTCAGCGGACACTGGAAGGTGCGCACCGCGTTCGAACGCGCCGGGCTCGAACCCAAGGTGGTGCTCAGCGCGATCGACGCCGGGGTGTGCAAGACCTATGTGCGGATGGGCCTGGGCCTGGCCGTCCTCACGAAGATCACCTTCGACCCCAAGCACGACACCGGCCTGTGCACCGTCGATGCGGACCACCTGTTCGAATCCAGCACGACCTACCTCAAACTGCGGCGCAACACCTATCTCCGCCCCTACCTGCTGGAGTTCATTCACCGCTTCGCCCCGCGCCTGACCCCGGACATCGTGCGCGCGACGCTGAAAGACGCCGGCGGCCGCACGGAGTAAGTCTCCGGGTGCTGCAGGGAATAATCGGCGGAAGGTCAAGAATTCCCTTGCCTTCATCCAGTTGCACGCGCCCGCCGGGACAGCACATCGGTGTCGCGACGGCCACCCGTGGTGCCGCGACTTGTCGCCCTCGTCGCCGCGCCCTGAAATCCCGCGTCCAACGGGCCGTGGTCCTGGAGGCCGGACCGAGCCGGTCGGGTCGTGGCCGCGCTACTACAACAGCCACGCCCTGTCCGCCGGTGCGACGGCCTGGACGAACGAGGGCATCGGCCGGCGCGCCAGCCCGACGTCCGACGGGTCACCCCGCCGCACCGCATCGACCAGCCTCGGGGCCGTCGTCCGGAGGTGCACCCGAAGTTCCGTGCCAGCGGGGTGTCCGGCTGGCTCGGTGAAGGCCGGGGCATCGACGAACCGCTCGAGCCGCCCGCGCAAGGCCAGCCAGCGCGGTGAGTCCGGCGCTTCAGACAGCGCGGCTTCGGCTTCCCCATCCACCTGTACGAAGTACGTCGCGACCAGCGTCCCGGCCCGACCGCGGCACAGCTCCTCGTCGAGTCAGGCGAGCCCGGCGGTGATCGTTCCCGGGCGACCTAGGCGTCGCGAGCCGGAGACACCTCACCGCCCGGCCGGCACAGCTCGTCGATCAGCTCGGTGACACGCCGGTCGTCGGCCGCCAAAGGCCGGTAGGTGCGCAGCGCCACACGGGCCCCCCGTCTGGCGGTACGCAGGTCGAACGCGGCGTCCGGCCGGTTCTGCAGGATCGCTCACTCGGACTGGGCAAGCCGTTGCCGCTCGCTTCGCAGATAGGCCGTCAGCGCCTCCCCCGCGGTCGCGTCGGGCCGCAACGGCACCGGACGGGCGCTCGGGCCTCCTGGCCCGGAGCGCCGTCACACTGTCTGCCGGGGATTCCGTTCGCCTCATCGTCGGAAGCCGTGATCCTGAAATCCGGACTGCCGCACGGGCCTGGGTCATCAATCTTCGCTATGGGCACCACCGGGTGGCGCCGGTTCAGCGCCACGTGATCGTGCGGCCGAGAACCTCCCGCAACGGGACCTCGATGAACACCCCGGGTACGGATCGTCGGCTCCGCCTGCGACGCGGCCGCCGGCTTCGTGTCCGGTTCCTCGGTCAGCAGGACGATCTCCGGCTTGAGTGGGTCATAGGTCAACAGGCCATCGGCGGAGCCCACGACGCGGAAGATCGGCTGGCTCTACTCGGCGGTGCACACGCAGCTGTCAGGGCTTCGAAGCTCTTGTCGCCGAGGATGCGCGCGGTGGTTCGCGTAACTCGCCATGGCGCGGGCTCCGTAACTTCTCGGCGCTGCCCGCCTCACCACGGTCGGGCCGGAGACCTCGGATGCGGCGCACTTCGCTTCGAAGATTGCGTGGTGATCCGTGGTCGGGTGGTCGGTTTTCCTCCCGGGAGAAAGGCTTCCGGCCACCGGTCTCCTCCCGGGGCCGCAGCACCGGCTTCGCGGCCGTGCCGTTTCCATCGCTTCGGCCGCGCCCTCGACATCGTCGAGCCCGAACGTCGTCACGAGCTTCCCGACCGGCACCCGGCCCGCAGCGACGAGCGACGCCAGCTCGGGCAGGACGTCGGCGCGTTGCCGCAGCCGTCCACCACATCGATCACGCGCTTGCCCTTGCGGACCAGATCGGCCACGTCGACCGGCGGCACTCCGCCCATGGCGGCGGAACCCCTCACCGGTCAGCTTCCGCACCACCGGCGCGACGAACGTCTTGGCGCAGCGCGAAGGACCCGCACAGTGCGCCGACGAGTGTGTCTGTGGGACGACCCGAGCCCACCCGGCGATGATGGCAACGGCTGGATCCGAAAGCTCCGGTGCGGACCACCGGGCGGCAGAACGAACCGATGCGCAGCACAGTGAACTCGGGCCGGTGCCAGGTTAGCCGACGGCAGCATCAGAGCGACCTCGGCTCGAGCCCGATCGGCTCGCCGGGCTTCGCCGTCGACGCCCCACCAACGCTCATCCGCGCCTGTCGCGGAGGCCGTCCGGCCGGATCAGCTCTCGGGGAAGGCGAAGAACTCGAGGGCGATGTTGTCCGGGTCGCGGAAAGAGATCCCGCTGCCGTAGTGCGCCTTCTTGATGCCGTCGTGCGCGATGCCCATGGCGGTCAGCTTGTGCGCCCACTGTTCCAGTTCGCCGTGGGAGCCCACGGCGAACCCCACGTGATCGAGGCCGGTGCGCTCTTCGGTGAAGCGCTCCCCGGTCTCACGGCCGTGGTGGGTGTGCAGGCCGAACAACATCCCGCCGTCGAGGGCGTAGACGGCGTGGTGGAACCGGCCGCCCTCCTCGTCCTCGTCGAGCAGGGGCTCCGCCCCGAACAGCGCTGAGTACCACCTCGCGCTGCGCTCGAGATCACTGACGGTGATCGCGACATGCTGTAGACCGGGGAAAGACACGGGACATCCTCCATCACTCGCCGGACAGGCCTGACGGCCATCACTCCACTTGACCCACCTGTAACGCCGTTGTCAAGTAAAACGACATAGGTGGTCCTTATGGCGCCGGTTGGTGCCGACCGAGCTCGGCCCACCAGAGTCCTCGGCTACGCAGCGCGAAAAGCACGTGCCAGCGCCACCAACACCTGAAAATTGTGCGAGGAAAGGCAACAAGGAAAGCGAATCGTACCCGTGGACCGAAACGCCGATCGCCGGCTTTCCGGCGCTCGCCTACCGTGTGGGCCGGTCGACCAGCGAATGCTCCGCCTCGGTTCAGATCACCGACGAGCGCATGCAGATCGTCGACATCCAGGGCCACGATCTTACCGGGACAGGCGACCGCTGCGGCAGTCTCGCCCAAATGGCCGAAGCCGAAACGACCAGCTTCGCGACGTCGGCCGCTGCGTCGTGAACCACCGCCATGCTCCGACGATATCCAGCAGCCGCACGGCCGGCTCATCGACGCGGACTCAGGTATCTGGGGTCGAGGCCTGGTCACCCGGCGCCAAGCTAGTGTTTCGTGTCTGAGTTTGTTTTACGGTTGATTTTGGTGAGTACGCCGTCGGCGGTGGCGGTCCAAGTGAACGGCGTGGAGCGGTTGTTGTAGGCGTCGATGAAGTCGCGGATGGCGTGTTCGAGGTCGGCGACGCTGGTGAAGGTGCCGCGTCGGATGGCTTGGCGGGTGATGATGCCGAAGAAGATTTCGACCATGTTCAGCCAGGAGCAGCTGGTGGGTGTGAAGTGCAAGCTGATCCGCTTGTTGCGGGACAGCCACTTCCGGACGTCGGGATGTTTGTGGGTGGCGAAGTTGTCGACCACGACCTGCAGCCTGACTCGCGGGACGGAGCTGACCCATAACCCCACGCTGAAGTTCGCCGCCGACCTGCGGCTTGAGTGACGTCACCGGCGCACTTCATGTGCGCACTCCGCCATTGACCGACTCCCAATGTCGCCAGTTGTTGATCCACGTTGTCGCGGTTCGGTCGCTCAGGTCGCGACGACCTGTAAGTGCCGGATCGTGAGAATGACCGGGCGCCTGAACAGCGTGCAACGTCCAAGTTGTTCAGGCGCCCGGCGCTCAGCAATCAGCGCCGCGCGTGCTCGCGGTGTCGTGGCCCCATCATTCATGCGGGCCCGCTCTGTCACCGTGCTGATCGGCTGTTGCGGTCGGAGGATAAGGTCCGCGAGGCTGCTGTGGGCTTGCTCTACCGAGGTGACGAAGTCGGGGTGGGTTGTTCCCATTGCCGAGAGCGCCTGAGAGGCGACGAAGAGGGCGTCGGCGTGACATACCCGACGCCGACTGGGCAGAAGATTCGCGGCGACGTCGTCCGCACGGTAAGAAGAAACACCGTGGCGAAGCGGAACGGACCGCGTCCTATTTGGACGATGTGACCTACTGGAGCGAGCCTTCGGCGCCCGCGGGGAGCGTCCGCTGGATGCGGCCGAGCACCGCGAGCACCACCACCATCGCGACCGGAAAGATCGCGAACACGAAGAACGTGCCCTTCGCGCTGATTCCGTCGTCCAGCAGCAGCCCGGCGAGCCACGGGCCGAGCATCGCGCCCAGCTTCGACACCGACGCCGCCCAGCCACCACCGCTCGCGCGGATCCCCGGGCGGTAGAAGATACCGGAAATGCTGATAACACCGCCATTACCACCGATAATCATGATGTGCGACAGGATGAGCACCGCCACGTAGCCGGCCATGCCGAGCGGTGCGAAACCGATCAGGATGAGGCACGGCACGGCCAGCAGCGGCATCCACATGATCGAGCCCGCGCCCCGGCGATCGATGAACCGGCTGATCAGCACCTGACCCAACGCGCCCGCGACCGACGTAACCGCGGCGAGATTCGCTGCCGCCGACACGCTGAAACCGAGTTGCTGGTTGAGAATCGGGCTCCAGAACGCGAGGTAGAACACGATCGTCGCGGAGCAGAACCACGCCGCCCAGACAAGCGGTGTGAGCCACGCCAGCTTGCCACGGAACAGGTGCGCCGGGGTGAACCGCACCCGCTCGACTTCCTGCGTCCCCACCACGAACCGTGCGTCGGCCGGTGCTTGGAGCCCCGGGCTGACACGGCGGAGGATGGGGAGAATCTTTTCCCGCCTGACATTGTGTTCGGCGAGGAACTTGATCGACTCCGGCATGAACAGAATCACCGGAATCAGCACGGCGAACGACGCGATACCACCGGCGAGGAACACCGACGACCAGCCGTGGTGCGGAATCAGGAGGTTCGACACCGGCCCACCCGAGGCACTGCCCAGGCTGTAGCCGACCATCACGATGACGACCGACGTGGACCGCAGTCGCCTCGGCGCGAACTCACTCACCAATGCCCACACCAGCGGGAGCGCGCCACCGATGAACAACCCCGTGGCAAACCGCAGAAGCACCAGCTGGCTGTAGTTCGCGGCGAACGCGAACAGCACCATGAACACGGCGAAGCCCGCCACCGAGCCGATGATCAACGGCTTCCGGCCGAACTTGTCGCCCAGATACCCGATCGCGATGCCACCGAACAGTTGGCCCACTACACCGATGGTGCCGAGCGTGCCGAGCTGCGTGTTGTTGATCCCGAAATCGTGCTTCAGGAAACTGCCCGCGAACGAAATGACCTGCAGATCGAAGCCTTCGAGAAAGGTGACCAGCCAAGCCACAGCGAACAGCGCTACCCAGAACCCGGCGATGCGCTGGTTCTCGATCAGCGGCCTGACGTCGATGATCGGCCGATCTCTCGTTGTGTCCGACATGCACACTCCTTTGTGCGCTCGAAAACACTCTGTAATGGCTTGCTAAGGGATGTCTCGTAACCCGGTGTGGGTTGGTTGGGGGTGTTGGTTGAACATGGTGTGGTGCTGCAGGTGGTCTCGGCGTCGCGGTCGGAGGATTGCCCCCGTTCACGGGGTTGGCGCCGGGGCAGTTCCGGAAGCTGGTGCGAATCGTGGCGGTGACGAGATCGCTGATGGCCGTGGTCGTCAGTGGCGTCTTGATCTGGCCGATCGGGTGCTGCTGGTGGCGACGTACCGGCGGACGAACCTGACGATGTGCCAGATCGGACGACTGTTCGGGGTGTCGCATTCCGCGACACACCGGGTGATCGACACGATCGGGCCACTGCTGGCGTTGGTCGCGAACGTGGACGGCACCTTGGTGCCCACGCGGGATCACCGGCTGGCGGCACCGTCGAAGAACTACCGGTACTCGGCGAATGTGCAGGTTGCGATCGACGCGGACACCCGGTTGGTGATCGCCACCGACGACGCGCATCCGGCAACCACACCGACTGCACCGTCTACCGCGATTCCGGCATAGCTCAGGAAACTGGTGGGGCGTCCGGTGATGGCCGACGGCGGCTACCAAGGCAACTCCGAGGTGATCATGCCCTATCGCAAGGACACCGCAAGATCCGTGGCGCGTCGAACACGTTCTGGTGCGGATGAAGTGGTGGAAGATCCTGCACGACTATCGCCGCGCCGCCGGCACGCTCAACCACACCGTCTCCGGCATCGCCCATCTGCACAACATCCTCCTTACCGACTGATCCACAACACCAGCCCCGCCAACCACAACACCAGTTACGAGACATCCGTTAGGCGGTGCACGTGGCGGCGCAGGCCGACTGCCCACGGCCAGCGGCTCCGCCGATTACGAAATCGCCTTTTTCTATCCGGTGTGAACGATCAGGCGATCGCCTTCGAAATGGATGGCGTCGCCGCAGGCCTTGGTGAGGAACTCCACCTCTTCCGGCACCTCGTCGAGCGACACGACGCGCGGTTCGAGATTCTCCGCCGGCTTGACGAAACGGGCGCTCCAGCGGAAATCGCCATCCGTCAGCTCGAGTTCGGCGAGCAAACCGGGCTGGCCCGGGTGCTTCAGCTTCGCCACGAAGTCCCAGCCGAAGATCACCTGGCTCAAGCCGTAGAAGATCGGCTTGCCTCGATAGACCTCGATGGGCTGGATGACGTGCGCATGCGAGCCGAAAACCACATCCGCGCCCGCGTCGATGCACACCTGCGCGAGAGTGCGCTGGTAGTCCACGACATCGCGCTGAGATGACACTCCGAAGTGAAAGAACGCGATGACGATATCGGCGTTTTCCCGCTCGGCCGCGATATCGGCACGCAGCGCTTCGACATCGGCCGGGTCGGGCGTCGTGATCGTCTTCGCGGGCAGGCCCGGCATCTCGATGAGCCGGGCGTGTGGATGGTAGGACGTCGTCACGTGGATCGGCGCGACACCGGCGCGGGTGTCCGTCGCCTCGTGGCCGTGCGGCCAGAACACCGCCGTGCGCGATACCAGGGAAATCCGTTTTCCGTCCACTTCGGTCCGCGCCGCGCGGTGTGCGCTCGTGCGGTCCAGGCCGGCACCGGAGTGCACGATCCCTGCCTCGTCGAGCTGTTTCACCGTGGTGCCAATGGGTTCCGCACCGAAGGTCACGTTGCTCGCCAGATTGAGCATGCGAAACCCAGCCTCGGCGAGGTTCGGCGCATGACCTTCGCCGACGTGCTTGAAGCCTGGCTTGTAGAACAGCTCGGCCGGCTCAGCGAGCAGGCCTTCGAGGTTGCCGACGGCGAGGTTCAGCTCAGCCAGCTGCGGCATCAACTGGCGGAAGGGGTTCGAGTCGGTGGCGAAATTCTCCAGGTTGATGTCGCCGACCGCACCCATCCGGAACGGGCCCGATGTTGCCATCGCGTACTCCTCGCTTCCCAGGCACTGTGTCCGATATTCGTAACACCTGTACGTATATTAAACGTAGCTAGCGCAGACGGGTGCGTCAATGCCCCACGGAACAGCGCGAAAGAGAAGAAATGCCTCAGATGCGGACGACTCGGGCGACGCGCTGAGCCGCCTCGACGATGACCGCCGCCTTGTCGTCGATGTCGTCGATGACGTTGGGGAACAGCACGGTCACGCAGGCGTCGCTCGGGCCGGGAAACGACGGAATGGGCGCCGCGATCGCGGTCGCCTGGTAGTCGATGACGATGTGCCGCGCAGCGAAGCCCTTGGCCCGCGCCTGCCGCAGTTCCTCGTCGTCATCCGGACTGGGCTCGAGCGTCAGCCGCAATGCGAGGCCCGAAGTGCTGTCGTCAATCGGTCGGCGGGTACCCTCCCGCGAGCGCACCGCCATCCGCGCGAACTCCGGCTCGACCGCGAGCACGTAGACAACCTCGTCGCCGTCGCGCAGACCGAGGACAGCGGTGGTGTCGAGCTGGTGCACCAGCGACTTGATGATCGGGAAGGCCGCGCTGCGCAGGTCCTTCTGGACACTGCGGGACAACGACAGCAGGCCGAGCCCGAGGTCGTAGCGACCGTTCTCGACCTCGTTGCTCAGCAGGTGATGTTGCGCCAGCGTATGGAGCAGGCGGTACACGATCGGCCGTGAGAGCCCGAGCGATTTGGCCATCTCCTGCGCGGTGAGCGGCCGGCCTTCCCTGGCGAGGAGTTCGAGCACCTGAAGGCCCCGGCTCAGCGTCTGCGACACCGACCGGTCCGGTTTGCCCGAGCCTCGACCCTCCATCAGCGAAACGCTAGCAGGCGCCCTCGCAGTGCGCCGAAACAGCATCGGCGGGGTTGGCCCCCCAGGCGTCCACCCCGCCGAAGATCCGTATTCCTCAGACGTCCCCGAGGCGAATTGAGGCCACCTGCCGACGCGGGATCATCGGCTGGCGGCGCCGTCGAAGAACTACCGCTACTCCACGAATGTGCAAGTCGCGATCGACGCCGACACCCGGTTGGTGATCGCCACCGGCGACGCGCATCCCGGCAACCGCAACGACTGCACCGTCTACCGCGACTCCGGCATCGAACGGACACTGCAACGGCGCCCGGTGATGGCCGACGGCGGCTACCAAGGCAACCCCGGCCGTGATCATGCCCTACCGCCAACCTCGCGACGGCAGCCATCTCCCGGACTGGAAACAAGACCTCAACGCCGGCCACCGCAAGATCCGCGCCCGCGTCGAACACGCACTGGCACGGATGAAGTGCTGGAAAATCCTGCGCGACTACCGCCGCGCCGCCAGCACACTCAACGACACCGTCTCCGGCATCGCCCACCTCCACAACATCCTCCTCACCGACTGATCCACAACACCAACCCACCAACCACAACACCAGTTACGAGACATCCTTTAGCGTCACGTTGAACATTCACCTGAAGCCCGCGTCTTCGTTGGAACTTTTCAGTTCGGGCCGTACGACAGGTATTGAGGTGAATCCGCCAGCAGACCGCCGACTCCTGGTGCTCATCCTTTGCCGTGGCCTGGCGAACCGCAGCGAGTCAAGTCTGCGAGCAAAGTATCCAGCTGGGCTTCCTCATGCACCGCCACTTGGTGGCACTGCATCGCCTTCGCGAGGTCTGGAGACCACGGGGTTTCGGGCACTGCGCCGATGAGCGGTAGCTGCGCGTTCCCAACTGCGGCCAGGTAGTCCTCGGCGGCGTAACGCCACGGCAGAGCGCCCCGATCGAACAGGCGCCCGGCGATACGGACGCCGGCGGTGTCGAAGTCGCCGTGATAGCGAACGGTGGCTCCTCCCGCGACGAGCCGGTCCAGCACTTTGATGGCCACCGTCGCCGGATTCCCCGAAGTGCACAGCAGCGGACTCGTCGAGCCTGCACGTGCAGCTGCCTGGAGCACCTGCGGGTTTTCGCAGACGAACACTTGCGCTCCCGGCGCAGCCCACATGCAGTCTGCGGCAGCGTGCCATTCCTGGAGCGTGACGTGGGTGACGACACCAAGATCGGAGCGGGCTCGCATGGCGTTCGCCCACGGGTGTTCGCCCGGCGGGCGTACCGACCACGCCAGGACCGTGCCCGAGACCGCGTCGGGAGTGACGCCGGCCATTGCCCACAGTTCACGCCGAGCTGCGGGTGTACGGGGAATGTCCTCGCCACTCGCTGCCGCCAGCGCCCGGAGTACGAGGACAGCGGTCAACTGCCCGTCGTCCAGGGCGTGTGCGTCTGCGCAAGCCCGGCTCGCCAGCTCTGCCAATTCAAACGACGGCGTTGCCGGCCAGGCTTCGGCCACCGCGTCCGCATTCCGGTCGCCCAGCGGGACGGTCGTCGCAAGCATCTGCAAGACCGCCACTGTCCGGTGGATCACACCGCCGGCCCCATCGCCGGCACGGCTGAGCAAACCAGCGCGCCGGACGCCTTCCTGCCATCGGGATAGCCACGGTGCAGCACCCAGTCCCGATTCGGCCACCGCGGCCTCCCAGGTGGTCCACAAGCCGAGCTTCTCCACTCGTCTGGCCCGGCTGGTGGCCTTCCGGTCGAGGAGCGGTTCACCCGTCAGTTCGGCTACGACGGTCACCAAGCCTTGGGCGACCGCCGACGAACGCAAAGCCGCGTCGAGCTCTGGCAGCGACACACTGCGGCGTCCCGGCCCGAGCACCCGGCCGAGCAGTCCGGACAGGTCCTCGGCCGACTCGTAGTCCAGCTCGATGACCACCGAGCCACGCACAGCCAGTTCGTTGTTCTCCAGTCGCTTGCGCAGCGCCAGCCACAAAGGGGCCAAGCTCGGTCGAGCAAGGTAAGCGCGCGAGGACAACGGGATGCCGCCGGTCACGCGCCGCCCGCCGAGCGGAGGTAGTGACGGGTGTGACCGTCCCAATGCACGTGGGTGGCAGCGGCAGCAGTCCCCTCGGCACGACGGATCTCGTAGATGTCAACGCTGGGAACTTGCGGATAGGCTCCCCACAGGGCGTGCCCGGTCATGCAGAAGTCCACGTCCATCCGGACCAGCAGCCCCATCAGCTCCCCGATCGTTCGGTCGTCCACCTTGGCGAATGCGTCGTCCAGCAGAATGAGGCGCAGGGCTCGGGCAGTGTCGGGCAGCAAGGTCAAGTACGCATCAGCGGCCGCGAAGAGGGCGAGGTACGAGACGAACCGCGTCTCGCCCTGGGACAGCTTGGCGCGTCGGCTGATCTTGCGCACCTGCCCGGGTGCCGGGCCGAGAATGGACACTTCAACCCGGTGCCACTGCCGGTAGTCCAAGGCGGCGCGCAGATGCTCGCTGTAGCCGGTTGCCTCGTCCTCTGTGAACCGCTCGTCGACCCGCTCCTTGAGCAAGCGGATGAGTTCTTCGGTGTCTTCCGATCGCCGCACCGCGGCTGTTTCGGCGACCAGTTCGCGGATCCGCCCGATCGGGCTGGCCCTCGGTTCCACCAGTTCCCACCGAAGCCGGACGCCGATGCCGTGACTCGTCCTGATGTCTCGTAGACTGGCATCCATGGCCTTGACCAGGCCCTCCGCCTGAGTCAGGCGGCGTCGCAGCTCTTCACCGACGCCACCGATGACGAAGTCGGTGAAGACCCGGTGTTCCCGTTCGGTGAGCGCGCCAGCCGCGCGTTCGGCTTGCTCACGCAGCCGGGCTGCGGCGAGCGCGACCGGCTGGCGCCCCGTGGCATCAGTCAGGTCCACCAGCCAGAGACCCTCCTGGTTGTCCGAGTTGAGGTCGAAGGTATTGGCCAGATCTCCTGCCGTGACCTGCACCGCCCGCATCAGTCCGGCTTCACCGACGTGCTGGCCCGAGGTGTCGACGTGCTGCTGAACGGCCACCGCGGCCCGTTCGACCTGCGTGGTCGTCGTCGTAGCGGCCAAGAGACACAGTTCGCTCAGGATTCCGGCCGCTCCGCTTGTGGCTGCTTCGCTCACACCCCGTAGCGCGACTTGCCGGCCCAGCGACTCGACGGCCGCCGTCATCGCTCCCGTGGCCTCCCTGGCCTTGCGGCGCGACTCGTCGACATCTGCTTTCGCGTCAGCGGCGGCCTCATAGAGCTTCCGTTCCAACGCTTCGAGCTTCGTGACCGAGGAATGAACCCTGGTTTTTTCCTGCTCGGCGTCCCGTAACCGTTCTCTCACCTCCTCGGCCTCGTCTCCGAGCGCTTCGCTCAACGTGGTGAACTTTCCGCTCTCTTCGTGCCATTCGCTCCACGAATTCCGAGCTGCCGACTCGGCCAGCCGTCGGCCGCCGGCAGCGGTCGTGATCTCAGCGGATGCCCTCTCGTGCTTCTCGCGATGGCCGTGTATCGCGTCGAGGCGATCGGCCAGCAGGGTCCCGGCCCGCTTGGCCTCGTGCGCAGCCTCCACGACGGTGACCAGGCCCGCCACATCCGCTGGAAGACCCAGCCGAGCACACAGTTCTCCGTGCGCTCGGCGAGCAGCAGCCAATTCTTCACGCAAGCGCTCTGCCTTCGCCGATATTTCGGCGGCCGCTCGCGCGGACCTGGTTGCCTCGTCGGCCGTAGCTCGCGCCTCAGCACGGGCTTTGATGAGGTCGACGGACTTGGGAGCGGAACGGACGTACTGGTCCAATTCATCGTCGGCGCTCTGCAACCGCTCGAGCTCGCGGGTGCGTTCCAGGTCCTGTTCGTCGAGCTTGGACAGTTCCCCTTCAATGGCGTTGAGTCGCTCGGCACGCGCCGACGAGCGGGCGGCCGCTCCGATGAACCGAGCCGTGTCGACGTGGTGCTTGCCCCGCAGTGGCCCGTTGCCCCAGCGGCCGTCCGGACCGACCCATGTGGCGTGGCCGGGACCGAATCCGATCCGGGCGAGCACCGCGGTGACGGGCGCCTCCGGCAGGCTTCCCGTCGAGTCCCAGCTGAGCACCTCGGTCAGCGCACGAGGGGCCACTGGGGCATCCGCGGTCAGCAGGACCTGTCCGTCCCCGGCTACCAGGGAGCCGTCCTCGGCAACAGCAGCCGACAGCAATCCGGCTGACAGCAGAGCCGCTTCCAGGCCGGCGCGTTCGGCTCCACCTACATCCCCCGTGAAATCGACCAGGCGCCAGAGCGGTCGCGAGCCGGCCGGAGCGTCTCGCGTCCACGGGACCCCAGGTGGTTCGGGATCGCGCTCGGCGCGGAGGTCCTGCTGTTCCTCCTCCAGTTGCCGCCGCAGCACGGCATCCGTCCGCCTGGCTTGCCGCACCTCCGCACGCCGGTCTGCGATCATCGAGCAAGCCGGGGCGGCGGCTTCGGTGGCCAGGTGGTCCAGAGCGGAGACTTCTTCGTCCGGCGCCGTGCCGGTCAGCGCGTCGGCGTCGAGGAGCAGCACGCTGACGGCGGTCCGCGACCAGTCAACGGCGCCCAGGATGGCGTGCGTGCGCTCGTCCGAAGTCCACCGGCGCCACTCCGCGGCCAAGTCCCGGGCGGTGCCGTCCCGTTCGCCGGCCCGGGCTTCCGCCCGTTCGGCGTCCTCTTCGGCTCGACGGCCGAGATCCTCCACGTGCTGCTCGGTCTGCCGCAATTCCTGAGCGCGATCTTCGATCGCCGCAGCTTGGGCCTGCCGGTTCAAGGCCTCCCCGGCACGCCTTCCCGCGGTCTGGCCGACATCACGCACGGTGCTCGCGACCACGTCGGGCGCGGAAGGATCCATCACAATCGGCGGTGGGACAGGTCTCCGGACCGGTTGGGCAGCGTCGGTCAGTGAGCACCGGACGTGCTCCCACTCGCCTTCGGCCGCACCGAGGTCCGCCACTACCTTCACCGGCAGGGCAGTGACCCGCATTTTCGCCTCGGTCAAGTGGCGTCGCACTGAGGCCAGGCCCGCGTCGGCTCGCTCGGCCATGACGCGGATCTCTTCCGCGAGCTCGTCAGCACGGCCTACCGCACGTGCTTCTTCCTCCCGTCGGGCGGAGGCGGCCTCGAGATTGCCTGTTGCGAAGTGTCCCAATGCTTCGACACGCTTCCTGAGATTTTCGATGTCCAGCCCGGCTTGGTACGCCGGCAACTCTTTGAGGCCTTCTATGATCGAGCCCAGTTCGTTCTCGCGTTCCTTCGCCTCCTCGAGTTCCCCGATGACGCGCTCGTGCTTCGAGCGCAGTTCAGTGTGATCAGCGTTCGCCTTGCGCTCCTGCGCCGCGAGCGCGGCGGCCTCGCCCGCGGCGGTCTTGGTGCGCTCTGCCGCATCGAAGAGCGTCCGCGCGACGTATCGGCGGTAGACGTCGAGAAAGTCGTGGAGCTGCTCCACCGCTTTGACGAGCCGTCGTTGTTCTTCACGCGAATCGGACAACGAATCGAGCCGTTCACCCGCCTCCCGGAGGGTCACCTCCGAAAGAGGCGGCAAAGCGTCGGAAAGGATCTTGGGCAGGTTTCCCTCATCGATGCGGTTGCCGACGTCCGGCGCGCGGAGTGTGTGCAGCAACTGGAGCAGTCCGGCGTACCGCTCCTTGCCGCTGCTACCGGTCAAGCCGAACACCTGCGCGGCGATCTTCTCGCGATGGACGTCGGGCCGGTCCGTGATCCGGTCCACGCCGATCAGCTGCCCGAGGTGTTCCCGTGAGAGCGGCTGCCGGCGGTCGTCCATCAGGCGCAGGTCGCCCCCAACTCGCAGCGGGGTCGTGAAGTACCAGACCTTCGCTCCGCCGGTGCTGGCCGAAAACCGCACCAAGGCCCCAATGGTCAGGTACCGATCGGCCGGTTCCTCGGCCTCTCGGCTCAGCTCGAGCCAGAGGTAGCCCAGGCGATTCACCTGAGCGTGCGCACCGTGGCGCATCAGATCCTCGAGACGGACCTTTCCGGAGCCCGTGGCGTCCATTTTGCGGCGGTCGGCGTCGAGCAGGAAGGGCAGCAGCATTTCCAGGGCACGGCCCTTGCCGGAACCGTTGGTACCACGCAGGATCATGCGGCCGCCGGCGAACCGGAAGAGGGTGTCGTAGTAGTTCCAAACGTTGACGATGCCCGCCCGGGTCAAACCCCACCTGTCGGGGTGGTGCTTTGGCGGTGCCGGCTCTAACGTCTCCGCGACCGCGTCCGTCATGTGCTCTCTCCGCGATGGGCCGGCTGAGCGGGAAACAAGGTGTACGGATCTTCCTCTTCGAGCCGGCGCATCGCTCGCGTGCGTACGGGCGCGCGGTGGGGCTCGGGTCGGTACCGTGCGGTGGCGGGGTGCAGAACCAGGCCGCCGTCCGAGGAGGCAGCCAGGCTCACGGACTCGAGCAGACCGACCACAGCTGTTTTCAACGACGCGGGGTCGCTGCGGTAGCCGTCACCGAACGCCTTGCCGTACTGCTCGATGAGCAAGTCGATGTTCGAGTCGACCGCTGCCCAGGGAGCGAGGGCGCCGGGCACCGTTCTCCCCTTGGTTACAACGGTGTCGGCCACGTTGGCAGACAGGTCGTCGGCCAACGCGTTGATCAACAGCAGCGCCACGTGCGCGACCGTGCCGGTGCCCGGGAACGCCACATCGCTGAGCTTCTCGTCGGCATCGTAAGCCAGCACGCCTTCGGCCCGCGCCTCGACTGTGAGACCGAAGGACTCGTCGAGCATCCGCGTCACGTCCCGTCGCTCGCGGGACAGCACGTCGCGTTCGGATTCCGTGAGGTCTTCACGTCGCACGAGCGGATTCTCGACCAACTTCCGCCGGAGACTGCGGCGTGGCTGCTCGAGCTCCGCCGCGTCCCCCGAAGATCCGTCGAGCAAGCCCTCGGGTGCTTCCACACCGCTCAGAGATCGGGAGAGCAGGTGCGGCAGGAGTGGCCGGTGCACGTCCAGCAGCGCCTCGTCCTGCCTGTTCTCCCAGCCGGCGACCGACCCGTCGGTCTCGCCGAGCACACCCCACTCGATGAGCAGTCCGATGGCTCGCACCAGGTCACGACGCTCGCTGATCGAGTCCGCCACCGCGACACCGGCGGTCACCGCGTCCGCCCGGACTTGCTCCACCAGTGCGTTCATCAGGACTTGGTCTGCCGTGGTCGATGCCAGAAGGCTCGCGCAGACCAAGGCCAAGTACATGTAGGTCCGCGGCGTGAACGGCTTGTCGGTGTGGGTACGAGCCGGCCGCACAGCCGTGTCGGGGCTCAACGGCGTTTTGAGCAGACGGGCGAATGTCGGTTCCACGACCAGCTGATAGCCGAGAGTGGCCGTGAACATCCGTTTCAGCTGTGAAGCGTGTCGCCGAACCTGGATGAGCTGGTCCGGCTGTCGCGCGAGGGTGAGTACGGGGTGCATCAGAAGCTCTCTGGCAGCGGTCCGCCGGTCGTCCGCCTCGTGTTCCTGAGTGCCCCTCGGCCTCGCACTCACGCTGTCCTCCCGCTCTCGTCAGCCGAGGCACCGAACCGCCGGCCCGCGTGCAGCTTCAGCTCGTGTACGACCACGGTGCCGTCTGGGGCCTCCACCCGGGTGGCCGCACCGGGTTCGGTCTCGGCGATGATCTCCAGGTCGAGGTCGGTGTCGGATTCAACGACCGGCCTGGTCAGGTCCTGGTGCTTGGCCAGCAACGAACCCACCATCGCGAGCAGCAGATCCCGCGCCGCCGGACTCACCCGCGCACCGTCCAGGGCTCCGGCGGCGACGAGCTCGTCGGCGGCCATTCGACGAGCACGGGCCTCGGCCTCCGCCTGGCGGAGCAACCGCTCCTCGTCCAGTCCCGGATCCGGCACCGACGCGCTTCCGCCGCGGGCCTGGCGGTCACCTCGGTCGCGCAAGCTCACCGGTACGTCGATCGGTGTCGCATCCCACCAGGACGTGTTCACACCGTCCTTGGGGCTGGGCTCGTCCGGTCCGCCGAACAGGTGCCGGGCGGGGAACACGCCGAAGGACGCGGCGTAAAGCCGGTGTGCGTCCTCGATGCCTGCCTGGTCAAACCAAGCGGCCAGCTTGAGCAAGTCGGCACGCCTGCTGACGCCGGTGCCCGCAGCGGCCAGCATGCGCTTGGCGTTGGTGAGCAGCTGACGAAGTGCCTGGTCGGCTGCGGCCCGAAGTGTCTCCGGCCCGGAACGCCCGTCACCCCCGCAGTACCAGGCATGGAGTTGCTCCCAATCCACGCGGGTGCGACCGGGCATGCGATCGGCGGGTGTCCCATCCGGCATGATCAGCACGGGCAGCTTCTCCAGGACTGCCAGGATTCGATCGAGTCTTGGCAAGATCCGCTCGCACCGCATCGCGATCGCCGGTGCGTGCCGCGATACATCTGCTGTGATGAGGTCGATGTACTCGAGCAGGAGCTCCTTGAACTGGCGGTACTCGTCGCCGGCAAGGTCGTACCGGGACAGCACTGCGTTCAAGTAGGCGTAGAAGTCCCGGACGCTCTCGTTGAACAGCCGCTGGTTGTTGAACACAGTCGTCACGTCGCCAGCCAGGGTCTCCGGGTCCGGATGCGGATCGCGCAGGCGTTCGATGATGCGGTCCAGGACCTGGACAGTGGCACCGAGCAGTTCACGCGCGACCTCCTGCGCCCCATCGCCGGCGGCCAGCACCGCCTCGGCGTCTCGGTGGACCCTGCCGCCCAGTTTGGAGGCCTGGTAGCGGCTCCGGGAACGCAGGAAGTCTCGAACGGTGGGCACCCGCGCGTCACGGACGCCGCGCACCAGATTGCCCCAGCTCTGCAACCGTTCACAGCGCTCAGTGACCTCGTCGACCGGCAGGTTGATACCGCGATCTGCAAGCTGCTGAGCCACCTCCGCTGCCGAAAGGTCGGCCAGCAACGGGCCGGTGAACAGGTCCATGATCGCCCGGTATTCGGCGGACAGGCGGGTCGTCAGGTAGACGAACAGGCTTGCCCGCCCTGCCGCCTCACCGTCATCGAAGTCCTCACTGTTCGGCACGGCCCCTCCCTGCAGAGGTGATCGCTCGGAAGATCACCGACGCAACAAAACGGCTCGCTTTTTCTCCGCCGATCGACGAAATTCACCGAAACGGCGCAAGCACCACGTCCTTGCGCGGAAGGCGCCCAGTTGAACTCGACCCCTGCTCGTTTCCCCACCTGGTCACGAGAGCTGCCCCTCTGCATGTCGAAGTGGGTCGCAAATGCGGCCATTAGGGTGCGGACCAACTCTCGATTCGTCATCGGCACCGGGTCGCTGCGTTCCGCCCTTGACCCGAATCCACCGCAAGCATCGAGGTGCCCGATGTTCAGCCCTGCCCGAGCAGCGACTCTTACAGACGCGGTGTCTCCGCGTCGGGCCGGCGCCCGACGTCGCCAGCAAACCGTCCAAGGTCACGGGCTGAGGTTCGCGTTCTACGGACGGATGTCCACGGTCGAGTTCCAGGACCGGACGACGTCATTGGGGTGGCAGCGAGAGGTCGCCGAGGAGACAATCCAAGGGCACGGCGTGATCGTGGCGGAGTACTTCGACGAAGGATGTTCACGTCGGCTGCCCTGGCGCGAACGGCCGGCCGCGGCCCAGCTGATGGCAGCGGCGGAGCACCCGAACCGTCCGTTCGATGCCGTCGTCATCGGGGAGTACGAGCGAGCGTTCTACGGAGATCAGTTCGACGCAGTGCTGACCGCGCTAACGGTGCGAGGCGTCCAACTGTGGCTGCCCGAGGCTGACGGCCCCGTGCACCTTGATGACCCAGTGCACCGGGCGCTGTTGCTGCTCCTCGGGTCGCAGTCGCGTCGCGAAGTGCTGCGGGCTCGGCACCGGGTGCTGGCCGCGATGCACATCCAAACCTGCGTACAGGGAAGGTTCCTCGGCGGCCGTCCGCCCTACGGATACCGCCTGGCCGACGCTGGCCCCCACCCGAACCGAGCCCACGCGAACTGGGGTCGCCGCATGCACCGCCTGGAACCCGATCCGGCCACCGCACCATGGGTGCGGTGGATCTTCCAGCAACGAGCCACCGGACGCAGCGTGGCCGGCATCGCCCGGGAGTTGAACGACCGGGGCATCCCGTGCCCGTCGAGCGCCGACCGGGGCCGCAACCGACACCGAACGAAGCACGAGTGGATCGTCCGGACAATTGTGGGGATACTCGAGAACCCTCGATACACCGGGCGCCAGGTGTGGAATCGGCACGGCGCCAGCACCACGTCTCCTGTCCGCCGCCGTCCACAAGTCCGGCCGGCGGCGGCGCGGGGCTGGGCAGAATCGGGGAAGAACACACATCCGGCTCTCGTGGGCGAGGTGACGTTCCTGGCGATCCAGGGCATGCGCACAGGCCGACCCACGAAGTACGGCGGCACCAGGACGTACGTGCTGGCGGGGCTCGTGCAATGTCGGCTGTGCGGCCGCCGGCTGGACTCGCACTGGGTGAACGGCCGCGCCGGCTACCGCTGCCGCCACGGCCACACCAGCGCCCGCCACCGCCCACCAGAGCTCGCCAAAAACGTCTACGTCCGCGAAGACCACCTACTCGACGACCTCCGCGCCCGATTTCCCGAGAAGGTTGGCGACGGCGACGACGGGTCGGCGATCGCGGACTACCTGAGATCGAATCACCTGACGCTCATCTGCGGAGGTCCCACGCAAGAACTCAAACCATGCGGTCCACCACGCATACGAGCCACTGCAGACGAAACCACCGAAGGACAGCTGCTGTTACTCTGACCCGGCCGCGACCCGCGGCTCCATGGGTAATTGAGTGTCCGACCGAGACGATCTTGCACGCTAACCACAACACTCCTCTTGCCTCGGCCAGCCGACGCACCGACGAGTCCCGCGCGAACGTCCGTGCCGCCTAGGAATGCAGGTGAAGGCGCCGAAGGGCGAGCGCGAGCTGCAGCCGGAGCCGGAGCCGGAGCCGCCCCAGCGGATCGCGCACCGGCCAGCCCAGCAGCTGCTCGACGTGCGTGATGCGGTCCTGCAGCGTCGAATGGTGCACGATGAGCGCCGTCGCCGCCATGCGCAGGTTCGGGCTGGACGCGAACGTGACGAGGGTGTCGAGCACCCACGGCGCCGCGCACCGGGCCCGCTCCAGCGCGAGGACGTCGGCCACCGGCTTTGTCCCCGGCGCGACGGCCGCCGCGAGGACGGCGAGGCCGCCGAGTTCGTCCGCGTGGACCACCCTCGCGCCGGGGTCCTGCTCGGTCCCGTCGGCGGCGAACCGCAACGCCGTCCGGGCCGCTTCCCACGACGAAGGCAGTTCCAGCACGGGCACCAGCGGCCCGACCCCTACTCGCCCGTGCTCGGGGACCGCGCCGGTGGCCTCGATCCGCGCGGCACCACCCTCGATCGCCAGCACCCGCGCGGCGTCGGGCAGGCCGAGCCGACGTGCGGCACGCGTCCGGATCGCTCCCTCGGCAGCCGCGTCGAGCACGACCTCCATCAGCGCGGGGGCACCCGAGGCGCGGCCCCGAGTGCGGTCGAGCACGCCGCGCGCCGCGGAGACGGCGCGTACTGTGTGGACTCGACCATCCGGTCCCGCAGCCCGTCGAAGATCCGCGGTGGGTTCCCGCAGCGCTTCGATACGCGATAAGGGCACCTCCGTGCGCAACAGCGCATAATGCCACGGGGGATCCGGCGGAGCTTCCCGATCCCCGCGCCAGCGAAAGCACGAGAACCGCGCTTTCTCGTCGACCAAAACTCCTCCTCAAAATTGTTTACCCGGGAGTTATCTCCACCGTAGCTCACATTAACGAGCGCCAATCAGATTCCGCCATCAACCTACCAAAGCCGATGATCCACTAGCAAAATCCGGTCACCATGCAATTGCGGAAAACCGAACCGATCACCATGTGATCCGACGTTTCGCCGCGTCGACGAGACTCAGCGGGCGAGCTGACTGGTCCAACGACAATAGTTGCATCGCAACGATGAGGTGACTGGGGAACCCATACGATTCGACGACGAAGTGGCCGTTGCCACAGGAGCCGGGCATGGCTTCGGCAGGGCGTACGCGAAGCTACTCGCCGTGCCGGCCGTACGTGGGCCGATCCGGCCACGGCGGGATCGTGCAGACCACGTCGCACGGCATCCTCGGTGCGGCAACGTTGTTCGCGTACGGCACGGCGAAGGGCGGCGGTTTCGCCATGGCCCGCGCCCGCGGCGACGGGCAGGGATCTCGGCATCAAGATCGACAGTGTCGTGCCGGTCGCGGCGACCCAGCCGGCCGGCGGCGACGACAGGGACACCGCGCTGGTGGCGCCGCTGGTCATGCTGCTGTGCACGAGTCGTGCTCGGTCACCGGCGAGACGTTCGTCAGCGATGGGCACCGGCATGCGCGGCTGTTCGTGGCCGAGACCGAGGGCTACGTTCGCGGCGGCCCGGGACCTGACGCCGGAGGCGGTCGCCCGGCACAGGGCGAGGATCTCGGACGAATCACGGGCCCTACGCAGTACCCGACGACACCAACTCGTGGATGGAGGGCGATCAGGCCCCGATCGCAGCGATGTGACCAGGTGCGGGGAGTCGGGACGCCCCCACCTGATCAGGAGCCGAGCGCGTCGACGTGCGGCTCGGCGCTCTCCTGGTAACCGCTTTCGCTGTCGAACTTCCCAACCCGCTTCGACGTTCCGTGCGGCGCGGGCGTGGACTGCGGCGGGCTCGTCGCCTGCTGCGTGGCCAGCCGCAACCAGCTGGCCCCGGAGGCGGAGCACCGGAACGTCGTCCACATACGACTCGGTCTCGACCGGCGCGATCCTTGCGCCGGACCCTGGTCGTCGTCACGATGGCCAGCTGTTCAGGCGTTCGACGCCCGCGGCGGATCCGGTTCGACGAGCGTTTCGCCGAGCAGGTTCATCAGGTCGTCCTGCTGGACCTCGGTGAGCCGGATCAGCGGGCACGACTCCTCCAGCACCTCCAGCGCGCGGCGGCGGGCCTCCCGCCCGTCCGGGGTCAGCGAGAGAACGCGGAACCGCCGGTTCGAGGGGTCTTCGGTACGGGTGACGTACCCGAGCTTGACCAGCCGGTCGGAGAGGAACGTGAGGCTGGAGGCGTTGCACCGCAACCGCTGCGCCATTGCTTTCATCGTAGGAGGCGGCTCGTCGGGGTCGATCGCCCACAGTGCGTACGCGGTCGACATGGTCAGCCCTAGCTCGGCAAGAGCGGGCTCGGCACGGCGCGTCGTCGCCAGCACGATCTCGTAGACCGCTGCTAGCGCCGACTTCGGCGAGGACGTCATGACTCCATAGTACGACTCTCGAAGTGTACAGTTGCCGACATGACAGTTCGAGACTCGAAGTATCCGGGCTTGGACCAGCTCGCCAGGAGCATGAACGTCAGCCTGACCACATTCCGAAAAGACGGCACGCCGGTTTCCACTCCCGTCGGCGGTGTGGTGGGCGACGGAAAGCTTTACATCCTCAGCTATCCGAACACCGGCAAGCTCAAGCGGCTCCGCAACAATTCCCGGGTGACCGTCGCACCCTGCAACTCGGCGGGAGTCCTCTCGGCCGGCGCGCGGACCATCGAAGGCGCAGGGCGGATCCTCGACACCGAGGAGACCAAGCGGGCGTACCGGCTGATGGCCCGCAAGATGCCGCTCGCCAGGCTGGCCCGCGCCTGGTACGTGGTGCGAGGCAAGAAGGAGCCGTGGACCGGCATCGAGGTCACGTTCTCAGGTCGCGGTCGGCGGCAGCCGATCTCAGACTCACTCGCTACCCACTGGGAATGAGGGAGAGGAACGGACCCTCACCGAGGTCGATCCTGCTGTGACGGGCACGCAGAGCGTCTTTCGCGCCCTGTCGATCCTGCACGCCTTCTCCGCGCAAAGGCCGACGCTCACCGGCCCCGAGGTGACAGAGATGTTCGGGTACTCGCCGCCGACCGCATACCGGCTGCTGCGCGCGCTCGAGGCCGAGCACTTCCTGGTATTCGATCGGACGACACGCGCTTAAGGCCCGGGGCCGAAAATCCTCCGCCTGGCCGGGGTCATGCCGCACCGCGACGCGCTCGTCGCACAGACCCAGACCAGCCTGATCCGGCTGCGGGCGCTGACCGGCGAGACCGTCGCGATCCACTGGCGGCTGGGCAACAAGTGCACGTGCACCCAGGAGCTGCCCAGTCCCCAGCCGCACCGCGTCGAGGCCGGCATCGGGGCGGACTTCCCGCTCACTCGCGGAGCCGCGGGCAAGGCCCTGCTGCTCTCCCTGGACGAGCAGGACGTTCGCGCATTGCTTGCGGAGCCGGGCATACCAGAGCCGATCGGCGGCGTGAACGCACTGCTCGCGGACCTCAAGGCCGGCCGCGAGCGCGGCTACAAGCTTACCGTCGGTGAGACGCTCGAGGGCGCGGTGTCGATCGCCGCCCCGATCCCGTGGCCGCAACCTGGCCTGGCGGCCTGCAGCGTCCTGGCTCCCGAGTCGCGGTTCGACCTCCCGACCCGGGAGGCGGCCGCACGCACGCTGGTCGAAGAGATGCACCGGCTGCGCTCGGTCCTCCGCAGGCAAAACGCCTTCGGGTGACGTTCGATCACCATGTGACCGAACATCTTCGACGCCGTCGCGAAATGACCCGAAGATCGCGCACCAGGCTCTGGTGCACTCGGCGTCGGACGCGACGACGTGTGCCGGCTATTGCCAGACGGAAGCGAACGCACCCATCCCCTGCCCCGCCTCGATGCGGGCGGCACACCGGCGCGACTTTCCCAGTACGCGGACCGGCGCGACCCGCTGATCTCTCCGGAGTACGCCCGAGACCTCAGGCTGCTACCACCGGCGACGATGTCGTCGCGGGCGATGGTCCTCTGCCCGACGAGGGCCTGGCGTGCGCGCGCTTCATGCCGCGAGCGCTGCCGTCGAGGTCCACGACCACCTCCGCACGGTCCACGGCTTCGTGAACGTGCCGGGGCTGTTCGCCGACACGACGGCGAAGATCACAGCCTCCCAACGCTGCCCCCTCACCAGGCCGGGCACGGCAACCCGACCGAGGTCGGCGACCGCCGCAGCGGGTCGATGGGTCGATCCGGCGCCGGCCACGGATCTCGCGGCGAAACCCGTGGCCGGCGTCCTCGGCACCCGAGAGTTCTCAGCGGTTCTCGTGCCACGCGTCCGTGCCGTCGTCGGGGGCGGCTGACCGCCGCAACGCACAGCCGAACGCTCCGGCGAAACGCCGGGCCGGTCGTTGTCGTCAGGACGGCAAGGCGCCCCGGCCCGGCTGGTCCTCGCAGGCGCCCCAGACCGGACCACACGGCTGATCACCGGAGTCCGCCCGCCGTAGCGGCGAGCCTGCCTCGTGCCGTCTTCTTCCCGCGCCTCGTGCGCTGGATCCCAGGCCCGTCGGCCCCGGGTCCGGCACCGGGAGGCCAGGACGGACCGTAACCGCTCCGCGCAAGTGTTCCGAGCGTGACGGAGTACGACGAAGAGCCATCGCGCTCGACCGTGCCATCACCGGCCGAGTGTCCTTCCCCACCTCCCTCACCTCCTGGCCCGCTGGGGACGGCATCGTCATCACACCCACCGCCACGGGGATCCACGGCACGAAGTCCGGGACAACGCGCCGGCAGGCCACAACCACGACCTGCTGGAGAGCCTGCTCGGAAGCCGCCGCCCGGCGGTGGCACAGACGCGCCTCGAAGCCGACAGCCTGCCGAGCCAGGCCCGCACACCTCCCCGGCGCACGACGAGGCTTAATCGAACGGAACAGTCTGTACGATGGGATGCCTGGGCCGACAGACGAGGAGTGCCCGCCATGAGTGAACGACCAAGCCTGGGCCGCCTCGTGCGAGGCCACCGGCGCGCCGCAGGGCTGACCCTCGAGGACCTCGCCCACCGGTCCGGCGTGAGTGTGCGGACCATCAGCGACCTGGAGCGCGGGCGCAGCCGCCGCCCCCACGCCCGGACGCTCACCGTGCTGGCGGACTCACTGGGCCTCACCGATGCGGACCGCCGGACGCTGCTGACCGCCCCGAGCGGCGCACATCCCCCGCTCGGACCCGAACCGGCCGCGCTGTGCCAGCTGCCGACCCACGTTCCGGACTTCACCGGCCGCGCACGGGAGATCGCCACGGTTTCCTCGTGGCTCGCACAGCTGCGCGGCGCCGCGATTCCGCTCGTGCTCTCAGGACCCGGCGGAGTGGGCAAGACTTCGCTGGCCATCCACTGTGGACACCAATCGTGCGGAGACTTCCCCGACGGGCGGTTGTTCGTCGATCTCCGCGGCACCAGCGGCGACCCGCTTGAGCCCTACCTCGTCCAGGCCCGCTTGCTGCGGGTACTGGGCGTGCCTGTCCCCGACGTTCCCGACGGTTCCCATGACCGGAGCCAGCTGCTGCGGCACCTGCTTTCGAACCGCCGCATGCTGCTGGTTCTCGACAACGCCGCCGACGAGGCACAGGTTCGCGGGTTGCTGCCCGGTCAGGGCGGCACGTCGGCGCTGATCACCAGCCGCCGCGCACTCACCGGACTCGAGCACGCGCGCCGGGTCGTGCTGGGGCCACTGACCGGACCGGAGTCCGTCGACATGCTTCGCGCGGTCTTGGCCGCCGGCGGCACGCCCACCGACGACCCCGCACGGTTGCGTCCGATCGCCGAACTGTGCGGGAACTATCCGATCGCGCTCCGGATTGCCGGCAACCGGCTGCTGAGCCGGCCCGGCTGGGACCCCGAAGGGTTGATCAGGCAACTCGAATGCGAGGACAGCAGGCTCGACCAGCTGGCAGCCGGTGACCTCCGGGTGGACGCGACCTTCGCCTCGTCGTACCGCTCGCTCCACCCGATCACCCAGCTCGTGTTCCGCCGGCTGGCCCTCGTCCCCGGGGAAGACTCGAGCCAGCGATCGGCCGCCATCGTGAGCGGGCTGCCGCCACGCGACCTCGCGAGGCGGCTTGACGACCTGGCCGAGCACAGCCTCGTCAGCGTGGCGCCAGGCCACCGCGTCGTCCTGCACCCTCTCGTCCGCCTCTTCGCCGGTGAGCGGCTGCGGGCGGACGACGACGCCGACGCGGTGACCGAGGCCAGCACCCGGTTGATGTCGTGGCTGCTGGCTACCGCGCGCTCCGCGGGACACGCCGCTCACCGGCGGGCGACGTCCTCAGCGGAGTTCCCGGAGCCAGACTCCGCTCGTCGCTGGCTCCGCGACGAAGCCGGAACCTGGCTCGCGGCGCTGCGGCTCGCCAGGGGCGCCGGTGACGACGAGGCGGTGGTCGAAACCGCCGACGCACTGGCCCCCGAGGCGAACGCCATGGCGTCGCAGGACTGCTGGGCCGAGGTTTTCGCCCTGGCTGCCGCATCGGCAGAAGCCCTGGGGGACGCCGGGAGAGCCGATCGCTACCGGCGCCTCGTCCCGACGCCGGCCGGTTGAACCTGAACCGGCAAGACCTTCGGCTCCGCCGCGGTTCTCGTGCTTCGCTGCCGGGCAGCCGTTCGGGTCTGCGGGAACCGGACCGGCTGCCTGACCGTCAGCGGTCCGCCGCCGCTTTCGCGATCGCACCGGCGACGGCGCCGGGGTGCGAGGTGGGCAGGCCGTGCGACGAGCGCACCTCGACCGTCCACGCGTTGGCGCGCCGGGCCATGAACCGCTCCGCGGCGGGTGGCATCGCGTGGTCTTCCGTCGCGACGAGCACGTACTTCGGGATCCCGGCCGGAGCCGCCTGGGTCGCGGGCTCGGTCGTTGCCGAAGCCGCGATCGGGCGCTGCGTGGCGGCGCTCAACGCGGCGTCGGACGGCGAACGGTCATCGGCGAACACGTCGCGGAATTGCCCCGGATCGACGTAGACGTCGGTCCCGCCAGGGAAATCCACGGTGCGTGCTGCTGAGCCGAACAGCGAACCCGGATACAGCGAGACCAGGCCCTGCAGGCTCTCCCCCGGCTGCGGAATCAGCGCGGCCGCGTACACCAGACCGGTCACGTCCGGCAGCTCCGCCGCCACCTGGCTGATGATCACCCCACCGTAGGCGTGGCCCACCAGGACCTTCGGACCGGTGACGGTCTTGAGCAGGCTCGCACCAGACGCGGAGCCGGACGCCATGCCGCGCAACGGCAGCGCGGGCGCTACGACGGTGTACCCGGCCTGCTGCAGCCGCACGGTCACCGTGTTTCACGCCGAGCCGCCCTCCGACGCGCCGTGGACCAGCACGATGGTCGGCTTGGCCGGGTGTGTGACCGCGGGCGTCGGAGTCGCTGCCGCCCCGCTCGTCGTGCCCAGCGCGGCCGGGAGACGGCGGTCGCCACGGCTCGGGAAAGCTTCACGTGCGGTCCGCCGGGCCCATTGCGGTGGTGATGAGGCGAGCGACCTCGCCGGGGTGCGCCACGGGGCGAGGTGGCAGCAATCGAATTCGACGACGGTCGAGCACGCGCGCGGCCACGCCACGCTGGGCTTCGGGTGAGATCGCACAGGCCCTGGTGCGCGCCCGCCCGGCAACCCGAACGGGCTCTCGCTCTTCCCAGGGCGAACGCCGTCACGTAGAGCTGACCAGTGATGGTGTCCGCCTGACGGCCGCCGCGCGCTCGTCCGTCCTACGCCCGCAACTGGTCGGGCACGCCCGACCAGTTGCGGGCGTAAGCGAACGCGCCGTGCACCTGTGCGACCGCAATTCGGTCAGCTGACGCAACGGTCGTTCCTCGTTTCTTCGTGCCCAGCACTAGACCGCGAACCGGGCGGTGATCACCGCACGCGCGAGCGTGTGCGACGAGAGGGTGAACCCCAGGAACGCCGGGGTGGCGCTTTTGTCGAGACCAAGCGTCTCCACGTCGACCGCGTGCACGGCGACGTAGTAGGTGTGATCACCGCTACCAGGTGGCGGGGCGGCGCCCAGGTAGCGCTTGAGCCCAGCGTCATTGGCCAGCTGCCACGCCTCTTCCGGCAGTCCGCATCCGGTATCGTCGCCCGCTCCGGCGGGCAGATCCGTCACTGTGCCGGGGATGTCGGCAACCGCCCAGTGCCAGAACCCGCTCGCCGTAGGAGCGGTCGGGTCATACACCGTGACAGCGAAGCTTTTGGTCGTGCCCGGGAACCCCGACCAGCTCAGCTGCGGGGACGTGTCGGAGCCGCCCGCGCCGAAGATGCCGCTGGCCTGCGCGAGCGGGAGCACGCCGCCGTCGTCGATGTCGACGCTCGTCACCGTGAAAGCCGGGACTTTCCCCATCACGTCGTACGGAGTTTCCATGACTAGTTCCTTCCTCGTGGTATCCGGTTGTCACCCGACGGCGTACTTGCGCACCGCGGTCTCGCCCCAGGCCACTCCGGTCCCCGGCGCGTCGCGGACGGTGAGGCACCCGTCGACGGGCCGGAGCGGCTCGGCGAGGATCGGCGCGGCCCAGTCGACCCATTCGAGCCAGTGCGCCGTCGGCGTCACGCGCATCAGGTGTGCGGAGATCTCGGGGTAGAGGTGGTTGGACAACTGCGTGCCCGCGGCGGCGGCCAGACCGGCGGTGCGCAGCCATCCACTGACGCCGCCGATGCGCATGAGGTCCGCCATCGCGTACGGCACCGCGCCCGCGCGCAGGAACGTGAACAAGTCGCGGGCTCCGTAGTAGTTCTCGCCCAGCTGCAACGGAGTCCGGACCTGCTGGGCGAGGCGGCTGTAGCCCTCGACGTTGTCGTACCGGATCGGCTCCTCGAACCAGTACAGGCCCTGCTCGTCGAGCTCGTGGCAGCGCCGGATCGCGTCGCCGTACCCGAGGGCCTGGTTGAAGTCGACCATCAGATCGACCTCCCCCGCGCCGTCTCGCACGGCCTTGATGGCGTCGAGGTCGTGGCGCAGCGAAGGGTGCCCCAGCCGGAGCTTCATCGCCGTGAACCCGCCCTCGCCGCGCAGCTGTGCGGCTTCCTCGGCGAGCGTGGAAATCTCGTGCCGCCACAGGCCGTTGCTGTTGTAGGCACGCACCGGCCCCGGCGTGCCACCCAGCAGGCGCACCAACGGCAGTCCGGCAGCCTTGGCGTGGGCATCCCACAGCGCCATGTCCAGCGCTGCGCGGGCGATCATCGACACTCCGGCGATACCGACCAAATTCAGCGCGTCGCCGAAAGCGCCGAACGCGTCGAGGGGCGCAATAACCTTGCCCCGCCACACCGCGGCCAGATCATCGATCTCCGCGACGATCGCCGGCATCGCGGCCGCGCGGTAGGGCGCCAGGTACCCGCTGCCCACGACACCCGCGCTGGTCTCGACGTCGACCAGTACCAGCGGCCACTCGTCGAACCGGCCGATGCCCGCGATCACCGGGCGGCGCAACGGGACGAGCACGGGCCGGGCCCGCACGGCACGCAGCGTGGCGGACTCGACAACCACCTCCGCGGCCGTCATCGGACCGGCTCGGATCGGGTCAGCCGGATGGGGCGCGCGTCGACCGGTACCCGCACGATCCGGTACGGCGGCACCCGGTCGTCGACCCCGGCGTTGAACAGCGGAGTGCGCGGCAGCTGGTTCACGCTGACGTAGAGGTACCCGTCCGCTGCGAGCGCTAGCGTGTCCGGCCACAGCACCGAGGGCCCGTGGAGCAGGGTCGACCAGCTGCCGTCCGCGGCGAGCTTGAGCACCGCGCTGTGCTCGTAGGCGGTGGCGTAGAGGTTGCCGTCGGTGTCGGACTCCAGCCCGTCGGAGGCGCCCTTGTCGCCGTGATCCACAATGGACTTGGCGACCTCCTCGTCACTGAGGGACCGGTCGATGAGCGTGGCTGTGGCCACGCTGTAGAGCCGCCGACTCGACAGCGGGCAGTAGTACAGCCGCGTCCCGTCCGCGCTGATGGCGATGCCGTCCGCGCCCACGGCGTAGTTCTCGCGAACGATCCCTTGCACCACCGCGCGAAACCCGTCGGTCGCGCGGGTGCTGTGGTGCCCCCGCAGTTTCGACCAGCTTTCGCCCGAGCCGAGGTCGATGACGATGAGTGCGCCTTCGGGCTGGGAATCGGTGACGTAGGCGAAACCGCCCGGCCCGCGTGAGAAGTCGAACCGGATGTCGTTGAGGTAGGTCGTCGGCGTCACCGCCGCACCGTCCAGGTGAATGGTGCGCACCACCTGGTCGGTTGCGGGGTCCACCTCCACGACCTTCGGCCCGTTCTCCAGCCACGGCTGGAAAGAGGGACTTCCGGTGTCGAGGAGCCAGACGTGCCCGGCGGGATCGGTGATCACGCTCTGCACGGAGACCAGCCGGTCCGGCGTGCGCTCGGTGCTCCTTTCGTTGAGTTCGCGGCTCGGGTACGGAAGTGCCTTGCCGTCCACGACCTCGGCCACGGTGTAGGGCACTTCGTCGCCCCAGCGGGGGAACGAGACGAAGACCCGGCCTTCGTCGGTGACCGTGAGACCGGTCGGCATCAGGTCGTCGAACTCCGCGACGACGTCATAGCTGTCGGCGACCCAGCCACCCAGAGGTGTTGTGTCCTTTCCGGACATTTCGATTCTCCTTCCACTAATGCAGGATCCGGCGGGCCACGTTCGTCGTGACCAAGTCGAGCAGCTCCTCACCGCGGCCGGACAGGATCGTCCTGATCGCATAGAGCGTGAAGCCCTTCGCTTGCTCCAAGGTGATCGCGGGCGGCACGGCCAGCTCCTGACGGGCCGTGACCACTTCGACGAGCGCCGGACCGTCGTGTTCGAACGCCTCCTTCAGCGCACCTTCGAGCTCTCCTGGGCGCTCGACTCGCCGGCCCCACAGGCCCATCGCCGTGGCGACGTCGGCCAGCGGCGGGTTTTCCAAGTCGGTTCCGTAGTTTACGATTCCCGCCGCCTTCATCTCCAGCTCGACGAAGTTGAGCGAAGAGTTGTTGAACACCACGACCTTGACCGGCAGCCGGTTCTGCTTCAGGGTCAGGAGTTCACCCAGGGACATGGTCAGCCCGCCGTCGCCGGCCAGCGCGACCACTTGACGGCCCGGCGACCCGGCCTGCGCGCCCACCGCGTGCGGCAGGGCACACCCCATCGAGCCGTGGTTGAACGAGCCGAGCAGGCGCCGCCGGCCGTTGAACCGCAAGTACCGCGCGGCCCACACCACAGGCGAGCCCACATCGGTGGTGAACACGGCGTCGTCGGCGGCGAGTTCGCTGATGGTGCTCGCGACCAGCTGGGGGTGGATCGGCGTGCGCTCGTGATCGTTGACCGCTAGCGAGTCCAGCGATTCACGGGTCTTCACGTAGTGCTCGCGAGCGCGTTCAAGGTGCGTCCCGTCGGCTTTCCCGGCCAGTAACGGCAGCAGCGCGGGAATCGTGTCCCGCACCGAACCGACCAGTCCGAGATCGACCCGGGTGCGGCGGCCGATCTGACTGCCCCGCAGATCGAGCTGGATGACCTTGGCGCGTTTCGGGTAGAACTGCCGGTACGGGAAGTCTGTGCCCAGCATGAGGAGGGTGTCGGCCTCGTCGATCGCCTTGTAACCGGAGGCGAAGCCGAGCAACCCGGTCAGCCCGACGTCGTAGGGGTTGTCGTAGGCGATGTGTTCGGCACCGCGCAACGCGTGCACGATCGGGGCCTGCAGCTTTCCGGCGAGTGCGACGAGGTCGTCGTGGGCACCCGCGGCGCCCGCGCCGGCGAGGATGGTGACCCGCTCCCCGGCGTTCAGCAGTTCGGCCGCTCGCGTCAGCGAGTCCCGGTCGGGCAGCGCGACCGAACCGGCCGCGCGCACGACGGTGGGCTCGATGCCCTGGTCCGTTTTGCTCAGGAAGACTTCGCCGGGAACGACCACGACGGCAACACCGCGCTCTTCGACCGCGGCCCGCATGGCCATCTCGAGAACCCGCGGTGCGGATTCGGCACTGCTCACCAGTTCGCAGTAGACGCTGCATTCGGCGAACAGGTTCTGCGGGTGGGTTTCCTGGAAGTACCCGGAGCCGATCTCCGCGCCGGGAATGTGCGCGGCGATCGCGAGCACCGGCACTCGGCTTCGATTCGCGTCGAACAGGCCGTTGACGAGGTGCAGATTGCCCGGCCCGCAGCTGCCCGCGCACACCGTGAGCTCGCCGGTCAGGCCAGCCTCGGCGGCCGCGGCGTAGGCGCCGGTCTCCTCGTGTCGCACGTGCACCCAATCGACGGTGCCGTTGCGGCGCATCGCGTCGGTCAACCCGTTCAGCGAGTCGCCGGAAAGCCCGTACACCCGATCGACGCCGCTGGCCTTGAGCGACTCGACGATGTGGTCGGCGATGGTGGTCATGAGTTCTTGCCTTCCCTTCGTGATGAGCGGAACCGACAGAAGTGCACGCGGGCAGGTGGCCGGGGTGCGGCGGACACCGCGCGGATTGCCTCGATGAGACGTCGCCGCGGCGGCCGTCCTCGTGGCTGTTTCAGGCGGTGAGGGCGATCTTCCCGGGACCGTGGGCGCCTTCCCAGGCGCGGTGGGCGTCCGCCGCCGCCGCGAGCGGGAACGCCGCGCTCACCACCACCTCGAGCCGGCCTGAGGTGACCAGCGCCGTCAGGCCTTCGAGGCCGACCTGATCCGGCTCGACGAGGAAATCGCTCCAGCGCGCACCCCGGCGCCCGGCCTCGTCGCTGAGATCGCCGGTCGTGCCGCTCGGGACCGAGATCAAGCAGCCTCCCGGGCGCAACAGCCCGACGGATCGCCGTGAGGTCTCACCGCCGACAAGGTCGAGCACCAGGTCGACCTGGTCGGTAACGTCCTCGAACCGGGTCGTGCGGTGGTCGATGACCGCGTCGATGCCAAGCTTCCGCAGCAGCGGGTGGTTTTCCGCGCTCGCCGTGCCGATGACGTATGCCCCTCGGGCTTTCGCGATCTGCACCGCGAGGTGCCCGACCCCGCCCGCCGCGGCGTGCACGAGGACGCGATCGCCCGAGGTGACGCGGCCGACGTCGACCAGCGTTTGCCACGCTGTCAAGCCGGCCAGTGGCAGGCACCCGGCGGCCGTCGGATCCATGGTGGCGGGCTTGCGGACGAGCTGCCTCGACGGTGAGGTCACGTACTCGGCGTACGCCCCGGCCGGTCGTGGGAACCACGGCATGCCGAGCACTTCGTCACCGACCGAGAACCTGGTTACGCCCGCCCCGAGTTCCACCACCTCCCCGGCGACGTCCCAGCCGAGCACGAGTGGCAGCTCGCGCACCCGGCTCGAACCGGCTCTGGTCTTGCCGTCGACCGGGTTCACACTCCCGGCGCGAACCCGCACCAGCACTTCGGTCGGGCCGGGCACCGGGCGCGGGACTTCCTCCCAGCGCAGCACCTCGGGACCGCCGAACTCGTGCTGTCGAACGGCCTTCACGATCGGGCCTCAGCGCCACTGGCGCATCGCAGCACGAGCTTTCCGGTGGTGGCGCGTTTCTCACCGACGGCGTGAGCCACGGCTGCCTCGGTCAGGTCGAAAGTCGAGTCCAGCTCCACGCGCAGCCGGCCGTCGTCGGCGAGGGCGGCCAGTTCACGAAGTGCTCGTCCGTCGGGCTTGACGAGCATCGTGGTGACCCGCAGCCCGGTTCCGGCGCCGAGTCCTCGCGGTCCCCCGTGCGCGACGTCGACCAAGACACCACCGGGACGCAACGTGCGCAGGGAGCGCGCGGCGTTGTCGCCACCGGCCAGCTCGATCACTGCGTCCACGTCGGACACCACCGACTCGAAGCTCTGCCGGTGGTAGTCGATCAGCTCGTCGGCACCGAGCTCGCGGAGGAACTCGTGCTTTCCGGCGCTCGCGGTTCCGATGACGTAGGCACCACGCGCCTTGGCGATCTGCACCGCGAGGTGGCCGACCCCGCCCGCCGCGGCGTGCACGAGTACTCGCTGCCCCGGCCGGACACCGGCCTTGCCCGTCAGAGCCTGCCACGCGGTGAGCCCGGCCAGCGGCAGGGCCGCGGCGTGCGCGTGGTCCAGCCGTCGCGGTTTGGGCGCCAGCTCCCCAGCCGGCGCCACGACGTACTCGGCGTACGCAGCGGCCTGCGCGGGAAACCGCGGCATCCCGAACACCTCGTCACCGGGGCGAAAATCCGAGACGGCCGAGCCGACGGTGACGACTTCGCCGGACACGTCCCAGCCGACGGTGAACGGCATCGGCCCCATGCCCCGAGCCACGCCCTGCCCCGCCCGCGTCTGCCAGTCGACCGGATTGATCCCCGCGGCCCGCACCCGGACCAACACCTCCCCCGGGCCGGGCTCCGGCACAGCGCGCTCGATCACGGTCAGCACCTCCGGGCCGCCCAGCCGCTCTTGCACGACCACCCGCATCACTCAGACCTCCTCGTATTGCACGGCATACAGACCCGCGTTGTAGTCGGTGATGAACGCGAGCCCGGACTCGGTGACGGTCACGTCCGCGGTCTGAATCACCCGGGGACGACCCGGCCGAGGGTCGATCAGCCGGGCCGGGGCCGCCGGCACGAACGCCCCGACCGAGACCGGGCGGTAGGGATCGGTGAGGTCGACCGCTCGCAGCCCGGCGTTCTGATACGTAGCGAAGATCAACGACTCCGACACGAACGTTCCCGGCCGGTTCTCGTGCAAGTTGTGCGGGCCGAAATGACCGCCCTTCGCGCTGTACGCGTCGTCCGAGGGCGTCGGAAACGTCGCGATGCTCACCGGGTTCGCCGGTTCACGTATGTCGAACACCCACACGTGCTTGAGCCCGTCGGCGAGCTCGTCGGCCACCGCCTCGTCCGCGACGACCAGCAGGTCCCGGCCGGGCAGGGGCAACGCGGTGTGGGTACCCCCGCCGAACGGCGGCGACCAGTTCCGGTGCACGACGAGCCGGGGTGCTTCGCGGTCGGTGAGGTCGAGCACCGTCAGGCCGCCGTCACGCCAGGACGCGTAAGCGACGTCGTCGTGGACGATCGCGTGATGCAGTGCGTATCGCCACCGCTTCGTATCCCACCCTGGCGTCTCCCCGGCCGCGGCGTGCATGCCGGGCAGGTGCCAGGTTCCCGCCCACTTCGGCCGCGCGGGGTCGGCGAGGTCGATCACCGCGAACACGTAATCCGTGTAACCGTCGAACAGCACGGACGCGTATGCCCACCGGCCGCCGGTGTACCAGAGCCGGTGCACCCCCACGCCCTCCACCGGCAGGAAGGAAATCGGTTTCGGGTCGGCCGGGTCGCTGATGTCGTGGATCGCCACCCCCGCACTCCAGTTCCGGTTCGTCCCCGCGAGCCGGGTGCCGACCGAACCTCCGTAGTACGCCGACTCGTCGCGGAACTCCGCCCACAGGTCCTTGGCGTGGATCACCAGGAGCAAGTCGTCGGCGGCCTGCAGGTGGATGTTCCAGGTGTTCGGCGGCGCGGGCTCGAAGTGGCGCACCCGCATCGAACGGGGGTCCCGGACGTCGAGCACGGAGAAGCCGCCCGAAAACAGGTGCCCGACGTAGACGTGGTCGCGGTGGTACTGCACCTGCATCGCGTCCGGCCGTCCTCCCTGGTCCGAGTGGCCGACCAGGGAGAAGCCCTTGGCGTAAACCGGTTCCGGGACGGTCATGGCGTCCTCACAGCGCCGCGACGGCCGCCGCGGCGACCTCGTGGTCCTGATCGGGCGTGCCGCCGCCCGCACCGATCGCACCGACCAGCGCGCCGTTCTCGAACACCGGGATGCCACCCGGCACGAACGCCAGCGGATCGCGGGTGGCCGCTTCGATGCCGAACAGGGGCGCGCCGGGCTGTACCGCGGGCACGAGGTCCTGGGTGGACTGTTCGAACAGGACGGCGGTGCGCGCCTTGGTGTGGCTGGTTTCCACCGCGGCGAGCGCGGCGCCGTCCACCCGGGCCGCCGCGATCAGATGCGTGCCGGCGTCGACGACCGTGATGGTGAACGCGACACCGAGCTCGGCACTCTTCTCCTTACCGGCCTGAATGGCCTTTTCCGCGGCTGCCAACGTGATCATCACCTGTCTCCCTCCGTTCTTCCCGGCCCCGGCGGGCCGAAGGCCCGCTGACCGTCCGAATTGGCCGGTTCAGCCTGGTACTCGTGTCAGTCTCGCCCGTGCGTGTCGCGGCTCCATCCGTCATGTGACTGTCCATCTCGCCCTCGCCGGGGTGGCGCGTCCTGCCAAGCGGCCTGGCCGCGGGGCGCCTTCTGCTACACAGGTTCCGGGCCGTCGCCGTTTTTCCGCGACACCGAAGCCCTCATATTCCGAACAGGAGTTGGTGATCTCTTTTTGGAACCGGAGCAGCCCCCGGCGGGGAAACCCGGGCCCCGACCGGCGTCGCCGACCGTGAGCGAACTGTCCGCGGCCACCGCCGAGCCGGGTTCCGCGGTGATCGGCCGCCGGGAGGATCTGCGCCGGGTGAAGTCACTCCTGCCTGCCGCGGGTGGAGCTGTGCTCCTCACCGGTGCGGCCGGCGTGGGCAAATCGGTCGTGCTCGACGCCATCGCCGAGACGGAAGCGGAAACGGGCACGCTCGTGCTGCGCGCGGCCGGCGTGCAGTTCGAGGCCGACATCGCGTATTCCGGCCTCAACCAGGCCCTGTTCCCCCTGCTCGGCGTCCTCGGCGCACTCGAGGGCACCCACCGCGAGGTGCTGGACGTCGCACTCGGCCTCACCGCCGGCCGGCGTCCCGACCGGTTGCTCGTCGCCAACGCGGCGATCGCGCTGCTGCGCGGCCCGGTGGCCGAGCGGCACGTCCTGCTCGTCGTCGACGACCTGCCGTGGATCGACCGTGCCAGTGCGACGGTCTTCGGGCTGATGGCGCGGCGGCTTCCCGGAACCGGTGTCGGTTTCCTGGGTGCGATGCGCACCGGTGCCGACGAATTCTTCGGGCACAGCGGTCTGCCCGCGTACGAACTTCCGCCGCTGGACGAGGAAGCGGCGCAACTGCTGGTCGGGCTGCGGTTCCCCGCTCTGGCGGACCGGGTTCGCGATCGATTGCTCGACAGCGCCAAGGGCAACCCCCTCGCGTTGCTCGAATTGCCGACCGCGCTCACCGCCGCGCAGCAACTGGCCCACGAGGAAGTGCCGGAGGTCCTTCCGCTGTCCGAACGGCTGCAGGACGTGTTCGCCGGCCGGATCGCCGGACTCGCCGACACCACCCGCAGGCTGCTGCTGGCCGCCGCGCTCGACGGCACCGGTCAGCTCGGTGTGCTGCAGTCCTGCGCGCTGCTGATGGGCGGCCGGCCCGACCTGGCCGAGTTCGCCCCGGCCGAACGCGCGCAGCTGGTCCAGGTGGACACCACGACCCGCCGGCTGCTCTTCCGACACCCCCTCATCCGCTCCGCGGTCGTGACCGCGGCCACCAGCTTCGAACGCCGGGCAGCACACCGCGCGCTGGCCGGCGCCCTGGCCGACCAGCCCGAACGGCGTGCCTGGCACCTCGGCGAAGCCTCGCTGGAGCCCGATGAGGAGGTGGCCACGCTGCTCCAGCAAGCGGCGCACCTCATCCTCGAACGCGGCAGCGCGGCTGCGGCGGTCGCCGCGCTCACCCGCGCGGCCGAGCTCAGCCCGGAACCGGCCGCTCGTGCGCGCCGGCTGGCCGAGGCGGCCTACCTCGGCACGGAGTCCGCCGGCCGGATGCACGACGTACGGGAACTGCTCGAGGACGCCCGGCGGGCAGCCCCCGGGGTCCGCACGCTGCACTCCGCCGCCGCGGCCGCTTTCCTGCTCCTCAGCGGCGACGGGACCGTCGAGACCGCGCACCGGCTGCTGCTGAGCGCCATCGAAGCGGGCGACCACAAGTACGACGGCGGCGACCCGACGTTGGCGGCGGCGCTCGACACGTTGCTCCTGCTGTCCTACTACGCCGGCCGCAGCGAGCTGTGGGATCTTTTCAACCGCGTCCTCGGCCGGGTGCGGCCCGCGCCACCTCCGCTGATGACGGTCGCGGCGAGACTGTTCGGCAACCCGGCCGGAGCCGGGGCGGCGACCGTGGGCGAACTCGAGGCGCTGCTGGCGCGGGCACCTCGGGACGCGGACTTGGCCCGAATCAACCGGCTGGGCAGCGCCGCCGTCTACACCGACCGGCTGGGCGAAATCCGCCAGGTGTCGTGGCAGGTGGTCCGCCAAGGCCGCCGTGGCGGGCCCGTGCGGCGGCAGCTCGGCGCGATGATGCAACTCTGCCTCGACAACTTCCTCACCGGGCGCTGGGACGAGTGCGACGAGCTGACCGGCGAGGCGCTGGCGCTCTGCGCGGAGCACGGATACGAGTTCCTCGCGTGGTACTACGACTACAACCGGGCGCTGGTCGCAGGCGCCCGCGGTGACCAGGACACGAGCGCCCGTTCCACCGCGCGGATGATCGGCTGGGCCGCACCGCGCGGTGTCAAAGCCGCGCTCGACCTCGCCGGGCACGCGCGCACCGTCGCCGCACTGGCCCGCGCCGATTTCGACCGCGCCTACGACCACGCGACCGCGGTCAGTCCCGCGGGCAGGCTGGAACCCCACACGCCCCACGCGTTGTGGGTGATGCTGGACCTGGTCGAAGCCGCGGTCCGCACCCGCCGCGACGCCGAGGCGGCAGCTCACCTGCGTGCGATGCGGGATTCCGGGGTGTCGGCCCTCTCACCACGGCTCGCCCTGCACGTCCACGCGGCGGAGGCGCTGTGCGCGCGTTCCGACCGCGAAGCCGTCGAGCGGTTCGAGGAGGCGCTGGCGATTCCGGACGTCGATCGCTGGCAGTTCGATGCCGCGCGAGTCCGGCTTGCCTACGGGGAGCGTTTGCGGCGCGCACGATCAACCGCGCTGTCCCGAGGCCAGCTGCTGGCGGCGAGCGAGGTGTTCGACCGGCTCGGCGCCCGGCCGTGGGCGGAACGGACCGCGAAGGAGCTGCGCGCGGCAGGCTGGTCGTCGTCCACGGGCGCGCGCACCGGGCTGCCCGTGGGCGCGCTCACCGCTCAGGAACGGGAAATCGCCCGCCTGGCCGCGTCAGGCCTGACCAACAAGCAGATCGCCGAAAAGCTCTACCTGTCGCACCGGACAGTCGGCGCGCACCTGTACCAGATCTTCCCCAAGCTCGGGGTCACCTCGCGCGCGGCGCTGCGGGACGCCCTGGCCGCCGTCGACGACTGACCGGCGAGGAAAGGCAGTCATTCGACCGAGGCGTTTCCGGGCCGGCACTGGCACCGTCGGCCCGAGCCCGGCCGCGCGGCCGGGCGCCATCGGGCCACGCGGGGGACGACATGCGACAGTGCAGCACCCGTCACCGGCGCACGATCGTGCCGCACTGGTTCACCGCGTCGCTCGCGTTCGCACGGTCCCCGGTGCCCTGGCGCGATTCGGTGCGCTCCGCGCTGACTCTGCCGGGCGTCTCCGCGGTGAGCTACGCGGTCGGCGGCCCCGCGATCGCGCTCTACGCCTCGTTGTCGGCGTTGCTCATCGTCCTGAGCGAACGCGGCGGCACGACGGGACAGCGCACCCTGCGGTCGGGCGGCGGGCTCGCCGCCGGCGCGCTCGCGATGGTGGCCGGACCGCTCACGGCCGGCGGCGGGGTGCGTCCGATCGCCGTCGTGCTGGCGTTCGGTCTGCTCGCGGGTCTTCTGAGCTGCCTGGGTTCCGGGCTGTCGTGGGCCGCCATGCAGCTGCTCGTTCAGATGGCCATCGCGGGCGGGATCTCCGTGGACCTGGCCCTGCGCGACAAGGTGTGCGCCTACCTCGCCGGCGGCGTCGTCGCACTTGCCGGGATGTGGCTGCAAAGCGCCTTCGAGCGCACCGACCGGCTCTACGCCCGGGCACTCGCCGACGCGGTCGGAGCGCTCGCCGGCTGGGCCGGCTCCCCGCGGCCCGCCGCACTCGGGCGCAGCGCCGATGGCGCGCTCGGCGCGGCCGCGGACCTCGTGCTGACTGCGCGGCCCGTCCGGCCGGCCCGCGGGCAGCGGATCGCGGTGTACCGCTCGATCCTCGGCACCACCAGCGTGCTCGCCACGCTCCTGCGCGCGCGAAGTACGTCGCCGCACATCGCCGCGGCTTTGGGCGAATACGCGGCTGCGGTCACGAACGTGTCCGGCCCTGCGCCACGCGCCCCTTCACTGCCAGGGGCTCTCGCCGGAATTCTGTCGGCGCCGCTCCCGGTTGCCCGGCCGATCCCGGTCGCGCGCATTGTCGCCGAGCGCCTCGGGGACGGCCGTTCCTGGGCGTTCACGGCACAGTTGTCCCTGTGCCTGCTTGCGGCGGAGGTGCTGCGCCAGCTCACGCCGTTCGGCCACGGGTACTGGATCATCCTGACCGTCGCCCTGTGCCTGAAGCCCGACTTCGCCTCTGTCTTCTCACGGACGGTCCAACGTGGCTTCGGCACGGCGGTGGGCGTGGTCCTCGGCGCCGTGGCGACCTGCTTCTCCGGCGGGTACTGGCTGCTGCCGATCCTGGCGGCGCTGTGCGGGTTCATCCCGTGGGCGGTCCGCCGCAGCTACTGGGCTTTTTCCGTGCTCATCACACCACTCGTTCTGCTGCTTCTCGACTACGGCGGTCCGACCGGACCGGCGGTCGCGGTGCAGCGTTTGGTGAACACGGCCACCGGGTGCCTGGTCGTCCTGGTGTTCGGGTACGCGCTGAGGCCGGGAACCTGGTTCCCGCGGTTCGAGCGGGAGTCGCGGCGGCTGGCCACGATGATCGAGCGAATGCCCGGCGGGTCTCTTGTGGACGTTTCGCTCCAGCGTGTCAAGGTCGCGACCGAACTCGCCGCGCTGCGCGGCCGGGCGCGTCAGGCCGGCTCCGAACCCCGGGCGCTGCGGGAGCGCGCAGCCGGCTGGTCCGCGGTGGCCGACCGGCTCGAAAACGCGTTGGCCGAGCGCACGAAGCGGGTCGATGCGCGGTGGTGAACTCCCGCGGCAGCCGGGTCACCGGACCGCGTCGGATCTCCAGATTTCGGCGGGCAACGCCTGGCGGAGCTGATTGCGGCCGCTGATGCCGAGCCGCAGGTAGGCGTTGCGTAGATGGCTGCTCACCGTCCGCGGCGACACCTGCAGTCGCTCCGCGATCTCGGGGTTCCCCAAACCCTGCGCCGCGAGGCCGGCGATCAGTACTTGCTGGGCCGAGAGCGGGGCGGCGCAGGGGGCGCTGCCGGCCTGTCCCCCGCTGGCCTGCAGCTCAACGCGAGCGGCCTGGGTGAACGATGCCGCACCGAGCCGATCGAAACCTGTGATCGCGTCGGTCAAGTACAGCCGGGCTTCAGAGGGACGTCGCTTGCGCCGCAGCCACGCCCCGAAGTGCAAGCGGGCGAGCGACCGCTCGACGGGCCGCGCCGGTGCGCCGGGGCCGTGGATCGCGGACAGGAACCGCTCCTCGGCCGAGCCGTCGTCGCAGAGCAAGGCGTAGGCGTGGTCGAGGGCGAGGCTCACGTGGGCCGGCGGGTGAGCGCCGGCCCGTTCGCGGATCCGGTTCACGGCGGGGAGAGCGTCCCGCGTTCTCCCCGAACGCGAGGCGGCGATGGCGAGGCCCAGTGGGTCCAGCAGGCGCGGGAAGAACGACCCGGCCAGCTCACACATCGCGTCCATGTCCAGGAAGTCGCGGGTGGCCGTGTCGTAGTCGCCCGCGGTGAGCGCGGCGAACCCCAGGGCACGCAGCAGATCCCGATGAGCCTCCCGGTTGACGCCGAGGTCGAGCAGCGGCCACGCACCTTCCGCCAGTGAGCGAGCACCCGGCGCGTCGCCGCGCAACGCCAGAAGCATCGCCCTGAGCGCGAAGACCTCGACCTGCAACAAAGTCAGCTCGTGGGTGGCGGCCAGGTCCCCGGCGCCGCCGAGGACCTGATCGGCCTCCGGCCACCGGCCCGAGACAATCAGGCCGGCCGCCAGCAGCGGCCACGCCTCGGGGTGATGGGGTGCGCTCGGCTCGGCGACTGGGTCCATCAGCACTCCCCACCGCAGCTCGACCGCGAGCTCCGCGGCGCCGCTCCGGTCCGCGAGCTCGGCCAGCGCGAGCCGGTCGGCCGCGCGGGCGCCTGATTCCGGACGGCGCACGATCTCCTGGCGAGACAGCGCGCGGCCGGCGTCGAGCCGGACCTCGGCCGCGGCACGCTGCAGGTCGGGATCAGCGGAGCCGAGGACGGGCACCGGCGGTGACCGGAGCGCCAGAGTGTCGGCGAAGCGCAAGAGCCGACGGGCCGCCGCGAGGTGCTCGGCAAGGCCAGAGGCCGCGGCCACCACGCTGGCGCAGACCGCCGACCCGAGCGCGGTCAGCCGGTCAGCCGGTGGGTGGCTGCGCGCGGCACCTTCCAGCGTCTCCATCGCTTCGCGCTGCAACCCCTTGCGCGACAAAGCCAGTGCGGTGGTCATCGCGACGCCGGCCCGGAGATCGGGGCGCTCGGTGCGGCGCAGCACGAGCGGCGCGACATCCCGGGCCCACTCCCCGTCACCGGCCGCCGCGGCGGCGAGCCCGGCCAGCAGGTAGGCGCGAGCAGCATCGCTCTGGTCGGACCGCAGCTCGGCGGCGCGGTGGGCGGCGAGGCCGGCCTGCTGCAACGCCCCGACCGCCAGCGCGCGGCGGCTCGCTTCTTCCAGCGCGTTCGCCGCGTCGGCGTCGGGTCCCAGCGGCACCCGGCCCTGGTGCATGGCGCGTTCGAACGACGGTTCGGCGATCGCGGCCACGAAGTCGGCGTGGAGTTGCCGGCGAACCGCGGCCGGCGCCGAGTGGTAGACCGCTTCCGCGACGAGGGGGTCGGGAAAAGTCACGTCGTCGCCCAGCTCCACGAGTGACGCCGACACCGCCGGCGTCCAGAGGTCCTGCCGCGCCGTCGGGTCGCGCAGCGCACACTCCACAGTGGACAGCGGCTCCGCGCCCACCCGGCCCGCCGCGTACAACAGAGCTCGGGCGGTTTCCTCGGGCATTGAGGCGAGCCGCTCCCCGTAGATCGAGCGGATCCGTGGTGACACGAGCCCTGAGCCCTCGGTGCCGGCACGCCCCAGCTCGACCAGGGCCCGCGGGTTCCCCTTGGCGCGCCACATGATTTCGATAGCCCGGCGACCCGTGACCGGCACGGGGAGCCCGCGCAGCAGTTCGGCCGCCGCCGGCGGCGGCAGTGGCGGCAGCGTGGCGTGGCCCAGTCCGCGGTGGCGCGGGCCGCCCACCGCGCCGGACGCGGTCAGCAGGAAGACGACGGGCCGGGAGCGGAACGCCTCGGTCATCGAGAGCAGTGCCGTCACCCACGGCGCGTCGATCCGGTCCACGTCGTCGACGGCGTAGAGCACCGGCCGTGCCCGAGCAGTCCGGTCGAGCCATTCGGCGATCGCGCCGAGGCTGGTGGTGCCCACCTGACCGACGAACGGAGCCGCGAGCTGGGCCGCGCTGCCGTCGGAGGCCGATGCGTGCACGGTCGCGTACCCGGCCGCGCGAGCCCGTCGGACGGTTTCCTGGACCAGCCGGGTCTTCCCCGTGCCCGGGCCCGCTGTGACCAGCAGTGCCGAGCCGCCGGGCCGGCCGGGCGTGATCAGACCCGCGGCGAGACGGTCCAGCCTGGCCGGGATCATGCCGGCCCCGGCACGACGGTGTGCAGCTGCCGCCTGCTGACGATCCCCAGCTTGGGATAGATCTGGTACAGGTGCGAGCCGACCGTGCGCGGCGAGAGCCCCATGCGAGCGGCGATCTCCCGGTTGGTGAGCCCCTCGGCCGCCAGCTTCACGATGACCTGCTGCTGGGCCGTGAGCGACTCGAACGCCTCCCGATCGGGGCCGTCCTGCGGCACCCCGGTGGCACGCAGCCGTATCCGGACCTCCCGCGCGTCACGCGTTGCGCCGAGCCGGACGAAGGTGTCACGAGCGGCCGCCAGCAACGGCCGAGCATCGCGGTCGCGCCGCCGGGTCCGCAGCCAGTCCGCGTAGTCGACCAAACCGAAGGCGTGTTCGTACGGCCGCTCCCGGCCTTCCTTCGCGGTGGCCACAGCTCGCAGCGCGGACTCGACGTCCGGGTCCGCCGGATCGGACACCAGCGCCACGGCATGCCGGAACAGCGCGGCCCGCCGAGGCGTGGTCCGGGTCGTGCGCTCCATCCTCTCCAGGACGCGCAACACGGCGTCGGGCCGGTCCGCCTTGGCCGCCGACCGGGCGAACTCGGCGATTGCCCGGTACGACCACGCGAAATGAGCCGCGTCACCACCGGGCTCGAACGTGAGCTCGAAGTGCTCACAAGCGCGGGCGTGGTCGCCGGCCGCCGCCCAGGCCCGGGCGAACGCGTGCTGCACCAGGCATTCGGCCATGCGCCCACCGGGTCCTCGCCGCTCCCAGGAGGTGAGCTGCTCCAGGGCCGCATCAGCCTGACCGCGACGGGTGAGCAGCGACAGCACCTGCGCCCGCACCGTGCGGCGCAGTACGGGGAAAGCCCCGGCCACCGCTACGGTCTCCGCCTCGGTGGCGAGTTCGTCGGCTTCGCGCCACAGCCCGCACTCGATCAAGGCGTCGAGGAGCACCACGTAGGAAAACGGGCAGGTGGTCGCGGCGCCCGCGCGACTCAGCAGGTGCCGGGCTCTCTTGAGCTGCGTCATCGCCGCGGACGGGCGGTCCTCGAGCCACTCGCCGACGCCGAGCGCGAGCGGTTGGCTCACAAAGACGTCGTCGCGCTTGTCTTCCAGGGCGGGGACACCGGAACCCACCGCCGGCCCGCCGCGTGGACTGATCGCTCCCGAGATCAGCACGACCGGTTGCTCGGCGCTCCGGCAGAACAGCACATCGGGTTCCCCGAACCGGGCGGGGAGCTCACCTGCCGCGGCGAGAATCTCCATCGGCCCGGCCCGGTGGCGCGGGTCGCCGCTGACGAGAACGTCAACTTCGGCGGCGAAGGCGAGGCCGAACGCGGCCTCGCGATCGGCCAGTCCCCTGGCCAGCAGAGCCCGGATCTCACCCAGCACCCCGGTGGAGGGATCGCGCAGGCGGCGGTGCTGGGCTTCGACTGCCAGCGCCCGGCCGAGGACGTCCGGGTCTGCGGAGCGGGTTCGACCCAGATCGACGAGCTCACGGCACCACGCGTGGTCGCCGGCGAGCGCGGCCTGGCGAGCGGCGGTGGCATACCGGCGCGCTGCCCGTTCGTCGTCCGTGCTCGCGTCGGCCGCGCGTTCGAGAGCGGCGGCGCCGGCGGAGTGATCGCCGTGCCCGGCCGCCGCGGCCGCCGCGGTTTCCAGTGCGCTCGCCGCCGCCTCGTCCGGTTGGTCCGCGGCGAGCGCGAGGTGCCAGTGCCGGCGTTCCGCGTCCGGCGGTAGGGCCGCCGCCAGCGCCCTGTGGGCCCGTTGCCGCTCCGCGAAATCCGCTCCGAGGTAGCAGGCGAGGCGGACCGCAGGATCAGCGAACCCGGCCCGGTCGCCGGTCACCGTGAGAAGCCCGGCCAGCTCGGCGGGTGCGCAGGCGGCCAGTTCGGCACCGGCGGCCGCCAGCACGGTCGCGAGGTGATCGGCGCCTTCGGCCGCCGCCGCGCTCAGCAGAACCCGCCGGGTCGCCTCGGGCAAGGTCGCGATGCGCCGGGAGTGCTCCCGGCGCATCCGATCCGGCAGGATCAGCCGGTAGCCGCCGTCGTCGAGGCTGGCGGCTGCGGCCAGTTCGATCAACACCAGCGGGTTGCCACCCGCGTGCCGCAAGAGCTCACCACGCCACCAGCCCTTGGGCGCCGACGGCTGGCGGTCGAGCAGGACCGACGCGTCGGACGACCGCAAGGGGCAGACCTGCCAGACCGGGACGTCGGCATCGAAGCGGCTCGGCGGCAACGGGCCCCGGGCGGCGAACACCAGCGCCACCCGCTCGGCCGAGAGCGCCCGGCTGAGCACCGTCAGCGTCTCACGGGTGACTCGGCTGGCGGAGTGCAGGTCGTCGACGAGGATTGCCAGCGGCTGGTCCCGGGCGATGCGCCGCACGATGGCCAGCAACGCCAGCCCACCGGCGATCGGTTCGGCCGACCCCGACACCAGCGCCTCCGCTCTGTCCCGCAGCGACGCCGGCCACACGCCGGGCCTGCGGAGCAGCGGCGCCACCAGGCGGCCGACGATCGTGCCGCCCGCAGCCGCGGACCCGGCCGAAGCGGATCCGGCGACCACCCGGAAGCCGCGCTGCGCGGCCACCTCGCCGGCCAGAGCGAGCAGGCGCGTCTTACCGGTTCCCGGATCGCCGAGCAACAGCAGCTTCGCGACGCCGTGCAAGGCCTGTGACACGGACGCCGCGATGTGCTCGCTGTCCACCACCCGACCCACCAGATCCGTCGCCATCGGCCTCCGCTTCCCGTCTGTGCGCATCGCCAGACAACCTGACGCGGGTGCGAACACACCATGCGGATTGCAGGCAGAACAGAGGTCACCGGTCTAGGAGGGGAAGGCGTGTCGGCCCCGCAGTGGGAGCTCGGAAGGTCGTGCGCCGACGGCGCGGGGCGGCCGCCGGCGGCGGATCAGGCGAGGTCGACGACGACTTTGCCCGCGGCGGCGCCGCTCCGGACCAACGCGTAGGCGTCGGCGAGGGTGTCGAGCGTGAACCGCCGCGGGTCCACCAGCGGCTTCAGCTCGCCGCGGTCGACGAGCGCCGCGGCTGCCTCGGCGATCTCGCCGTGGTGACCCCGACCGCGCCCCGAGAGCATCGGCAGGAGCGTGAACACGCCCGAGTAGGTGGCGCCGCGGAAGGACAACGGTGCCAGCGGGTGCGTGCCCCAGCCGAGCGAGCTGACCACGTGACCGGTGTAGTAGCGCGCCGCGGCGAAGGACGCGTCGAGCACGGGGCCACCGACGGTGTCGTAGACGATGTCGAAGCCTTCGCCGTCGGTGTACTTTTCGACGTACTCGTCAACCGGCGTCCGGTAGTCGATGCCCGTGGCGCCCAACGCCTCGATCGAGGCGAGCTTGTGCGCGGCGTCGGTGGCGAAGACCTCCGCGCCGTACGCCCGCGCGATCTGGATCGCGACGTGGCCGACGCCGCCTGCGCCACCGTGCACGAGCACCTTGTGCCCCGGCCCCACCCGCGCCCGGTCGACCAGCCCTTCCCAGGCAGTGATGACGACCAGCGGCAGTGCCGCCGCTTCACGGAAGCTCAGTGATCGCGGCTTGTGCGCCAGCAGCATCGCGTCCACGGCGACGGCCTCGGCGAGAGAACCCTGAAGCGTCCCGACCCCGCCGGTGAGGCCGTAGACCTCGGCACCGGGCGCGAACCCGGTGACACCTGCGCCCACCCGGTCGACGATGCCGGCGAGGTCCATCCCCGGCACCGCAGGCAACTCCCGCTGGGCGTGTGCGGCCTGACCCGCCGCGATCTTCAAGTCCAGCGGGTTGACTCCGCTGGCCTTCACGTGCACCAGGACCTGTCCCGGCCCGGGTTCGGGGTTGCGGATCTCCCGCAACTGCAAGGGTTTCCCGAACTCCTCGAGTACGACCGCTCGCATGAAGCCTCACTCCTGCTCGATGTTCATCGTCCGGAGCGCGCCCGACGGCTCCAGACTCTCGCTTAATCGAACAACCTTGTTTGATTAATTAAGCCCGATTGTGACCGAGGTCTCCAGGGTGGCGCCCGGTCACGGAAACGGAGTCTCAAGCAGTTCGCGGATTCACCGGCGAGACCTTTGCCCATTCCAGTCGGGTCGCCGGGTGCCCGTCGACGGTCTCCACGACAGACTTGGAGTTCGTCAGGGTCTCCAGGAGCGAGGCGGGGCCGCGGAAGGGTCGTCCCCCGATGTGCCAGCCGTCGGTGTGCAGTTCCTCGATCAGGACCCACACCACCTCACGGAAGGCTTCCGATCCCTCGAACTGCACCATCACGTCCGTGAGAGCCGCGGCCAGCGCGTGCTTCTCCTCCTCGGTGAATACACCCTCGACGAGCTTGACGTTGACGAACGGCATGACGGCGGCCCCTTTTCGCGGTGAGCTGATGCGGCTCACAGCGTGCCGCGGCGCCGAGGCGCACGGATCTGTCAGATGACTGCAGTCGACCGCCCAGCAGCGAGGTGACTTCCGATGAGGCGTCCGGCCGCAGCCTTCGCCCCGTCGACAACGGCCTGATCCTGCAGCAGCCGCCCGGAAGCGAGCGCGCCGTCGATGAGCAGGCCGATCTGCTGCGCCAGGCCGCGCGCGTCCGGCGCGCCCGTCTGCTCGCACAGCTCGGCGAGCCACGCCTGCCGCCGCTCGGTGTGCTCAATGGTGATCGCCCGCGCCTCGGAGTCCAAAGTGGTCTCCACCGCAGCGCTGATGAACGGGCAGCCGAAGAAGCCATGCCGGTCGAACGCGTCGAGCAGCGCGTCGAAAACCCCGACCAGCTGGTCGGCCGCCACTGGTCCGGCCGCCTCCGCGGCGGCACGCAACCGCGCACGCCACGACTCGTCCGTCCGCCGCAAGTACTCCGCGACGAGGTCCTCCTTCGTACGGAAGTGGACATACAGGGTCGACTTGGCCACCCCGGAACGCTCGATGACTTGTTCGACGCCGACCCCCCGCAGCCCGTGCAGGTAGAACAACTCGGCGGCAGCGTCCAGGATCCGGTCCACCGACTTGGTCTTGCGCACCCGCGTCACCACGGCACAGCCCCTCACCGGAACCTTGCTTAATCGAACAGAACTGTTCGTATGATAGCAGGGCCGACGGCACCAAAGCCCGGACCGACAGCGACGCTGAGAAGCCGGCCCCATGCACGACCTGCACGACTACGTCAGCGGACTGAGCGAAGAGAAGACCCATGCCGACTGAAACGTCCGACCAGCGTCAACAACCGGACTGTGTGCCGTAGACCCCGGCCTGGTCTTCGACACGCCGGCGGTCGTCGGCGAGGATGCCGCCACTGATCGCCACCGTAGCCAGCTAGTGCTCATGAAGGAACACGGCGAATCCGGTGACCTGCTAGGCGTCGGCCACGGCAGCGTCGATCTTCTTCGGCATCGCGCGCGTGGCGCCGACGTCGCTGCGCGGCTCAGGAAGGTTGGTGTCTGCGATCGCACCGGATGCCGGCAGGAAGCGATCAACTCGACCTGAGCCGTGCACCACGCGGAACAACCAAGATCGCGTTTCGCGCCTACTCACCGCCCCGTAAGCCGCAATCGAAGTGCTGGTCGAGGAAGTGTGACTGTCGCGATCTCCACGACGAGGCGAACTCGGTCGCAATAAGGTCACGCTCGCGCCTGATTTCGGCAAGTTGATTTGGCCCCAGTTCGGCATTCCGATGTGGCCCCGGTGTTCGGGTTGCGGGATTGGTCGGCATCTTGATCTGCCCCACCTGGTGATCAACGCCGTGGAGCGGCACTCTGATCTGGCCCCACTTCGTTCGGGTGTTTGTGCTGGTCGCGTAGTTGATTTCCGGTGGCGATGACGTGAACCACCACGAACCCGGGCGGCCCGGCCGGTACGAGACTGGAACCGAGATTGCCGCGGTCTGCCTACCACCGCGGCAGCACGCCCATGAATCGCCGAGTTCGCCCAAAGATCAACAAGTCACCGGGAAACGCTCAACCCCATTCGGCCAGTGGATGCGGGCTCAGGGCTCCGGGTCGTCCGCGATCACGGTACCCATCCAAGCGCGAAGAGCACCTTTCAGTTCTACCGGCTCGATGATTCGTACACGAGTCCCCAGTTGAAGAACTCGAACTGCGATCTCCTCGAGACTATGGCCCCCGAACGTGATGAGCGTTCGCTCGGCTCCGTCGGGTTCGAGTGAGCCCGCACCGGGTGGCACCAGGCGCTGGGCACGATCGAAGTCGATTTCTGCCTGCACGGTGGCGTAGAACGGATACTCGGCGAGCAGCATCTCGGACACCATGCGGGCGGCGTCGGGTGGCTCAACGAGGTTCGCCGGCCGTCCGGTCAGTTGCGCCTCGATGACACGATCGGCACGAAAAGTCCGCCACTCGTGCTTGCCGTTGTCGAGCGCGACCAGGTACCAGCGGTTGCGTGTTCGCACCAACTGCCAGGGGGCCACTTCGCGTGATGTCAAGTTTTCCCGACGGTCACGATAAGTGATTAGAAGTGCTTCTCGGGCACGGCAGGCAGTGGCCAGCGCCAGGAGGACGGTGGGTGTCACCGGTTCCTCGGCCGCGCGAGGTGTGTGCACGACAATGCCGAGGAATCCCTCAAGTCGTGCGGCCATTCGTGGCGGGAGCAAGCGTTGCAGCTTGGCCAGGGCGGTGAACGCGGCCCGGTCATGTCCGAGCAAGCCGGACAGCGCCGCCTCTTGCAAGGCCACCACGACGGCGAGCGCCTCATCATCGTCAAGGGGCAACGGAGGCAGCAAGGCACCACCACCGAGCCGATAGCCGCCCCACGGGCCGGGGTCCGACTGGATGCTGTAACCAAGGTCGCGGAGGCCGGCGATGTCTCGTCGCACTGTGCGCTCTGTGACCTGCAGTTCCGCGGCGAGCTCCCGGTTGGTCCAGGACGGCCGGCTCGCGAGTGTCGACAAGAGCCGGAGCAGCCGTGCAGAGGGCTTGACGACACACGCTCCCTCGGATCGGATCAGGACAGGATCTGACCTGGTCGCGGCCTACGGTGGCAATCGGTCGGTGCGGACCAGGACGCGAGGCTGTCACGACGGGTGCCGGCTGCCGTGACCGACCCGCCGGGACTGCCGTCCCAGCGGGTCGCAAGATCAATCACAGGTGTACAAAAAGGATGAACCGAACATGACCGAAGACAAGATCGACTTCAATGAATTCGATCCGAAGGTGATCGCCGACGTGTCTCAGCAGAACAAGGCGCTGGTACTGGACTTCTACAGCGATCTCTCGGCTGGCAACCATCAGGGGGCGATGGATCGGCTGGACGAGGATCTGGAATATCGAGTCGGGGGCAACCCCGCCGAGTTCCCACTCGCCGGGGTGCACTCCAAGGCAGAGCTGATCGAGGTTCTCGGCAAGATCGGCGCAGCCGTCCCCGGCGGCGTCCAAGTTGAGATCTTCAGTGCTATCGCTGAAGGAAATCAGGTGGTGGTCGAGTTCATCGCTCGAGGGGTCTCCGACAGTGGCAAGACTTACGAGAATCGAGTGGCCTTCTCGTGTGAAGTCATCGATGGGAAAATCCGGAAAGTGCGAGAGTATCTCGACACGCTCCATGCCAACGCTGTCCTGATCGAGCGGTGACCTAAGTGATGTCTCGTAACCCGGTTTGAGCTCGGTCGCGCTGATCGTTGATCATGTAGTTGTGCAGGTGATCTCGGCATCGCGTTCGGAAT
>NZ_JBITBT010000052.1:0-61052 GCF_044452505.1 Amycolatopsis sp. NPDC051903
GTGCCCGCACGACGCTGCACCAGAACCAGTCGACACATCGAACGTAGGACACCATGGTCACACTTTGACCGGGGTCAGACCGGGCCCGATGCAGCACCAAGCCCCAGTCTTCACAGACTTTCCCGTTGGCCCCGAACAAGCGCCGGCTTGGCCGTCCGCTGTTCGGGTCGTTGTGAGGGGTGCCCGGCGAACGGTTAGGGGTGGGTGCGCCGTGCCCGCGCTCGTAACGTACCGCGTCAGGTGGGCGCGACGGGCGATGCGGAAAACCTCCCGGCCGACGCAGGACGGGGCCGATTCCCGCCGAACCATTCCGCGGAATTTCCGGCAGCCGTTTCCGGGCGACCTGGCCCCGCACCGCGCCGACGACCACGCGACTCAGGAGAAGGTCTGAATGAACAAGTCCGACGACAAGCTGGTTCACGCCCTCCGTGTGTCCCTGAAGGAGTCCGAGCGTCTTCGCGCGCAGAACAAGAAGCTCAGCGAGGCCGGCCGCGAGCCGATCGCGATCGTCGGCATGGCCTGTCGTTTTCCCGGCGGCGTGAGCACACCGGAGGAGCTGTGGCGGCTGGTGGCCGGCGGCGCCGACGCCATCGGCGAATTCCCCACCGACCGCGGCTGGGACACCGACCGGCTCTACGATCCGAGCGGTGAGCGGCCGGGCGCCGTCCGCACCCGGCACGGCGGGTTCCTGTACCAGGCTCCTGAGTTCGACGCCGAGTTCTTCGGGTTCAGCGAGCGCGAGGCGCTCACGATGGACCCGCAGCAGCGCCTGCTGCTGGAGACCACCTGGGAGTCCTTCGAACGGGCCGGGATCCCGCCGGCCTCGGTGAAGGGCAGCTCGGTCGGGGTGTTCACCGGGGTGATGTACCACAACTATCCGGGCCACTACGGTTCCTCGGCGGTGGTGTCCGGCAGGCTCGCCTACACGTTCGGCCTCGAAGGGCCCACGGTCACCGTGGACACCGCGTGCTCGTCCTCGCTGGTGACCCTGCACCTGGCGGTGCAGGCCCTGCGCCAGGGCGAGTGCTCGCTCGCGCTGTCCGGCGGGGCGTCGGTGATGGCCTCCCCGCAGACCTTCGCCGAGTTCAGCGTCGACGACACGCTGTCCGTCGACGGCCGGTGCCGGTCGTTCGCCGAGTCCGCGGACGGTATCGGCTGGTCCGAGGGCGCCGGGATGCTGCTGCTGGAACGGCTTTCGGACGCGCGCCGCAACGGCCACCCGGTGTTCGCGATCGTCCGGGGCAGCGCGGTCAACCAGAACGGCGCCTCGAACGGGATGATGTCGCCGAAGGGCCCTGCCCAGCAGCGGGTGATCCGCCAGGCGCTGGCCAACGCCCGGGTGTCGAGCGATCAGATCGACCTGGTGGAGGCGCACGGGACGGCGACGCCGCTCGGCGATTCGGTCGAGGCGCAGGCACTGCTGGCCACCTACGGGCGGGAACGGCCGGAGGGTCGACCGCTGCGGCTCGGCTCGATCAAGTCGAACCTCGGGCACACCCAGGCCGCCGCGGGCGTTGCCTCGCTGCTCAAGGTCGTGCTCGCGCTGCGCAACGAACTCCTGCCCAAGACGCTGCACGTGGACGAGCCGAACCACCGGGTGGACTGGGCCTCCGGCGGCGTCGAACTGCTCACCGAACCGGTGGCGTGGCCGCGCGAGGACAGGCCCCGCAGGGCCGCGGTGTCGGGGTTCGGGATGAGCGGCACCAATGCGCACGTGATCGTCGAGGAGGCTCCCGAGGCCGCGGAGGTCTCCGCGGAGCGCGAGATTCCCGCGAGGGGCCCGATCCCGTGGGCGCTGTCCGGCCGGAGCCCCGAATCGCTGCGCGCGCAGGCCGCGCGGCTGCTGGAGCGGGTTCGCGGCAATCCCGATCTCGACCCGCTCGACATCGGCTACTCACTTGCCACCGGCAGGTCGGCGTTCCCGTACCGGGCGGTGGTCACCGGGACCAGCCGCGAGGAACTGCTGCGCGGCCTGGACACGGTGGCAGCAGGCGAGTCCTCTGCCGATGTCGCGTGCGGGGTGGCCCGCGGTGAGACCTCGACGGCATTCCTGTTCTCCGGCAACGCCTCACCGCGCAGCGGCCTCGGGCAGGAGCTGAGCGCCGCGTTCCCTGCGTTCGCCGCGGCGTACGGGGAGGCCCGCGCGGAGCTGGCCGAGCACGCCGACGGCGAGAACGGCACCGTGTTCGCCGTCGAGGTGGCGTTGTTCCGGCTGCTCGAATCGTGGGGACTCACCCCGGATTTCGTCACGGGGCACGGGGTCGGCGAGCTGAGCACGGCACACGTTTCCGGGGTGTTGTCGCTGCCGGACGCGGCCGCTCTGGTGACGGCGGCCGGCGCTGAGCCCGGCGCGCTCCGGAAGATCGCCGAGCGGTTGAGTTACGCGGCGCCGCACATTCCGGTGCTGCCGGGCGGCGGCGGCGAGCTGGCGACCGAGGAGGAGCTGTGCTCGCCGGCGTACTGGGTTCGGCGGCTCAGCGCGAAGGCACGTTTCGCGGACGGCGTCCGCTACCTGGAAGCCCAGGGCGTGAACCGGTTCGTCGAGTTCGGCCCGACGGGCGCGCGGGAAAGCCTGACCGGGAACGCCCTCGTGGTGTCCGCGCCGGGCGAGGACCGGCCCGTGGAAACCGTGACCACCCTACTCGGAAAGCTGCACTCGCACGGGATCTCGCCGGATTGGCGGGCCTACTTCGCCGGCCGTGGCGCGCATCCGGCAGACCTGCCCACGTATGCCTTCCAGCGGAAGTGGTACTGGCTGCGGTCGGCTCCGATCTACGGCGACCCGGTTTCCCTCGGCCTGGAAGCGGTGGATCACCCGCTGCTGGGTGCGGCCACCGTGCTCGCCGACTCCGAGGGCGTCGTGCTGTCCGGGCGCGTCTCCGTCGGAACCCATCCCTGGCTCGCAGACCACGCCGTCGGCGGCTCGCTTCTCTTTCCCGGCACGGGTTTCGTGGAACTCGCGATCCGGGCGGGGGACCGGGTGGACTGCTCCCGGCTGCGGGAGCTGACCCTGCACGCGCCGCTGGCGATGCCCGCGGAGGGCGGCGTCCGGATCCAGGTGAGCGTCGACGCCCCGGACGAATCCGGGGCGCGCTCGTTCGCGATCAGCTCGCGCACCGACGACCTGACCGGTGAAGGGACGTGGACCCGGCACGCCGGTGGCGTGCTGGTCGCCGCGAATGGCTCGGCGTCGTTCGCGCTGGACCCCTGGCCACCCGCCGAGTCCGAGCAGGTGGAACTGACGGGAATGTACGAGGAAATGGCGGAGCGTGGGCTGGACTACGGTCCGGTGTTCCGTGGCTTGCGCGGCGCATGGCGCGGTGCGGACGAGATCTTCGCCGAGGTGAGCCTGCCCGAACGGGCACGAAGGGACGCGGCGGCCTTCGGGCTGCACCCGGCTGTGCTCGACGCGGCGCTGCACGCGATCGGGCTCGCGGGCGGCGGGGAGGGCGTGTCGTTCCCGTACGCGTGGTCCGGTGTGGAGCTGTTCGCCTCGGGCGCCGCGGCGGCGCGGGTGCGGTTGCGGCTCACGGATTCGAACCTCGTATCGCTGGAACTCGCCGACGTGGCGGGAAACCCGGTCGCCTCGGTCGAATCGCTGACGCTGCGGCAGGTTTCCGAGGAGCAGCTGGCCGCGGCCCGTGGCGCCGCGGCGCCACGCCGGGAGCCCAGCCGAGCGCCGGAGCCGCTCGGGCGGCGTGCCGCCAGCGCACCGGAGACCACCGGGCCGGCCGGCGCCGAGGCCGACCCGAACTCCCTGCGGGGCAAGCTGCTCGCGCTTCCCGCCACCGAGCGGCTCAAGGCCGTGCGGGGGGTGGTCCTCGCCCAGGTCGCCGCGGTGCTCGGCCACGACTCGGCGGAGCTCATCGACGTCGACCGCGCCTTCAACGATCTCGGCTTCACCTCACTGCTGGCCGTCGAGCTGCGCAACCAGCTCGGTGCGGCCACCGGGCTGACCCTGCCACCCACCCTGGTGTTCGACTTCCCGACCGCGGCGGAGCTGGCCGGGCACCTGCACCAGGCGCTGCTCGGCGAGCTGGCTGCCAAGCAGGAGACGGTCGCGCTGACCACCGTGGCCGGTGACGAGCCGATCGCGATCATCGGGATGGCCTGCCGGTACCCGGGGGAGGTCGGCACACCGGAAGAGCTGTGGCAGCTCGCGGCCTCCGGCGGCGACGGGATCTCTCCCTTCCCGGTCAACCGTTCCTGGGACATGGACTACTGGCTCGGCCTGGTCGAGGCGAGCGGGCGGCAGCCGCAGGGCGGGTTCGTGCACGACATCACCGACTTCGACGCGGCCTTCTTCGGGATCAGCCCGAACGAGGCGGCGATGATCGAACCGCAGCAGCGGATGCTGATGGAGACCTGCTGGGAGGCGCTGGAGCGGGCCGGGATCGACCCGGTTTCGCTCAAGGGCAGCGACACCGGTGTGTTCGCCGGGGTCATGCAGTCGGACTACGACCCCGGGCCGGCCGGCAGCATGGAGACCAACGGCCTGTTCCGCAGCACCGGTGTGCTCGGCAGCGTGGTGTCCGGCCGGGTGTCCTACGCGCTCGGCCTGGAGGGGCCGGCGGTCTCGATCGACACTGCCTGCTCGTCCTCCTTGGTGGCCCTGCACTCGGCGAGCCAGGCGCTGAACCAGGGCGACTGCTCGCTTGCGCTGATCGGTGGCGTTTCGGCGCTCACTTCGCCGAGCCCGTTCGCCCACTTCGATTCGGGTGGCACCGCCGCCGACGGCCGGTCCAAGTCGTTCTCGGCGGCCGCGGACGGGATCGGCTGGTCCGAAGGCGTCGGTGTTCTCGTGGTCGCGAGGCTTTCGGACGCCCTGCGCGACGGCCGCGAAGTCCTCGCGGTGATCCGGTCGAGCGCGGTGGGCCAGGACGGCGCGTCCAACGGGCTGACCGCGCCGAGCGGCCCTTCGCAGGAACGCGTGATCCGCAGAGCCCTCGCGCTCGCCGGGCTGAAACCGTCCGATGTGGACGCGGTGGAGGCGTCCGCGACCGGCTCGACCTTGGGCGACCCGATCGAGGCGCGCGCACTGCTGTCCGTCTACGGGCAGGACCGGCCGGAGGACCGGCCGCTGTGGCTGGGCTCGGTCAAGTCGAACATCGGGCACAGCCAGGCCGCCTCCGGGGTGGCCGGCATCATCAAGATGGTGATGGCGCTGCGGCACGAGCAGCTGCCGATGACCCGGTACGCGGACAACCCGACCAAGCAGGTCGACTGGTCGGCGGGGCAGGTCAGGCTGCTCGCGGAGACCATCCCGTGGCCGGACCCCGGACGTCCGCGGCGCGCCGGTGTCTCGTCGTTCGGGTACAGCGGGACCAATGCGCACGTGATCATCGAGCAGGCGCCCGAGCAGGAGAAGGAGGAGCCCGCCACGCCCCAGCGGGACGGGCTGCTGCCGCTGCTGCTGTCCGCGCGCAGCAGGGAAGCCTTGCCGCTGCAGGCACAGCGGTTGCTGTCCCAGCTGACCACCGGTGGAGAACCCGACCCGCAGGACCTCGCGTACTCGCTGGCCACCTTCCGGACCCCTGCTTCGCACCGCGCGGCCGTGGTCGGCGAGGACCGGCAGGAGTTGCTCGCGGGGCTCGCCGCGCTGGCGAGGGACGAGCACTCCGCCACGGTGCTGCGCGGCAGCGGCCGGGCGGCTGCGAAGACGGTGTTCCTGTTCGCCGGCCACGCCGCCGTCCGCCTCGGTAGCGGACGGGACCTCTGCGCGGCCTTCCCCGCGTTCGCCAGGGAATTCACCGAGGTGAGCGAGAAGTTCGGGGCGTACCTGGACCGGCCGCTGCTGGACGTGCTGTTCGCCGAGAAGCGCTCGGTCAACGCGCAGCTGCTGGACCGGGCGACGTTCACGCACGCGGCGCTGTTCACCGTGCAGGTCGCCCTGTTCCGGCTGCTCGAGTTCTGGGGGCAGCGGCCGGATTACGTGCTCGGCCATTCCGGCGGCGAGGTGGCTGCCGCGCACGTGGCCGGGGTGCTGTCGTTGCCGGACGCGGTCAAACTGGTCGCCGGCCGCGCGCAGCTGCTGGAGGAGATGCCGGGCGGCGCGATGGTCGCGGTCGCGGCGAGCGAGGAGGAGGTCCGCCCGCTGCTGACCGGAAGGGTGGCGGTCGCCGAGGTCAACGGGCCGGACTCCGTCGTTCTTTCCGGCGACGAGAAACCCGTGCTCGAGATCGCCGCCCATTGGGCGGAACGGGGACGCGAGACCCGGCGGGTGCCAGTGCCGCAGGCCGCGCACTCGCCGCGGATGGACGAGGTCGTGGCGGAGCTGGCCGAGATCGCCGCGGAGTTGTCGTACGGTGCTCCGCGCGTTCCGGTGGTCTCCACGGTCACCGGCGCCCCGGTCGGGGACGAGCTGGCCAAGCCCGAGCACTGGGCGGCCACGCTGCGGCGGCCGGTCCGCTTCCTCGACGCGGTGCGCAGCCTGGAGGCGGCGGGGGTGAACCGGTTCGTGGATCTCGGCCCCGGCGGTGGGCTCGCGGGGAACGTGTGGTCCTGCCTGACCGGGCCGGGTGAGGATGTCACCGAACTGCAAGTGCTGCCCGGCGATCGCGCCGAGACCACCGCGGTGCTGCGGGCGGCCGGACAGTTGCACGTGGACGGCCTCAGCCTCGATGGCACGCGGCTGTTCGCCGGACGGGAGGCGCGGCGGGTACCGTTGCCGCCCTACGCGTTCCACCGCAAGCGGTACTGGCCGGACCTGGACATGGAGGCGATCAGGGCGAGCGGCGATCTGGCCACCACCGGGCTCGAATCGACGGGGCACCCGCTCGTCGGCGCGGCGATGTGGCTGGCGGACTCGGACGGCATCGTGCTCAGCGGCAGGCTCTCGGTCGCCACGCTCCCCTGGCTGGCCGAGCACACCGTGGGCGGCGAGGTCCTGTTGCCCGGCGCGGCTTTCGTCGAGATCGCCATCCGCGCCGGCGACGAAGCGGGCTGCTCCCGGGTCGAGGAACTGACCGTGCACTCGCCGCTCGTGCTGCCGGAGCGCGGAAAGGTGCAGGTGCAGGCCGTGGTCGGCGCGCGGGACGATGCCGAGGCCAGGGCGCTGACGGTGTATTCGCGCCCGGACGACCCGATCGCCGCGTGGACCCGGCACGCGACCGGGCTGCTGGTCGGCGGTGGGAAGGTCAAGCCGGAGGGACTCGAGGAGTGGCCGCCTGCCGAGGCCGAACCGGTGCCGGTGAACGGCCGGTACCAGGCGCTGGCAGGCAGGGGGCTCGGCTACGGCCCCGCGTTCCAGGGCCTGAGCGCGGGCTGGCGCCGGGGTGCCGAGGTGTTCGCCGAGGTGAGCCTCGGACAGGAGGCGAGCGGGCAGGCCGACCGGTTCGGCCTGCACCCGGCCGCGCTGGACGCCGCGGTGCAGGCGTTCGGCCTGCGTCCTGGCGGGGAGCCGGGTCTCCCGGTCGCTTGGACGGGGGTCGAACTGCACGCCACCGCGGCGTCGAAGCTGCGCGTACGGCTGACCCCGGCCGACGGGGACTCGGTCGCGGTGACGCTGGCCGATCAGGCGGGTAAGCCGGTGGCCTCGATCGAGGCCGTGACGGTGCGCCCCGTTGCCGAAGTGCGGGAAACCCTTGGCGCGCCTGCGGAAACCACCAAGGCCGGACGAGGTGGACCGGCGCCGGCGCGACGCACGGCGAGCCCGGCCGTCGCGGCCGACCCGGACGCGCTGCGCGAGCGGCTGGCCGGGCAGAACCAGGCCCAGCGGGAGAAGATCCTCCTGCAGCTCGTGCTCGAGCACACCGCGGCCGTGCTCGGCTACGCGGACCCCGACGCGGTCGACCCGAACCGTCACTTCCTCGAATCGGGCTTCGACTCGGTGACCGCGGTAGGACTGCGCAACAGCCTCAACGAGGCCACCGGGCTGCACGTGTCCCAGACGGTCATCTTCGATCACCAGAACCCGGTGGCGCTGACCGCGCACCTGCTGACCGAACTGGACGAGGTCTCCGACGCCTCGCCGGAGGACCCGGCTTCCGACGGGCTGAAGCAGTTGTTCGCCGAGGCCGTCCGCTCGGGACAGACGGAGGAAGGGCTCGGCCTGCTGAGCGCGGCGGCCAGGTTGCGCCCGGCGTTCCGGTCGGCGGCCGATATCGAGCAGGTGCCGGCGCCGGTCCGGATGGCCGAGGGAGCGCGGCAGCCGCACCTGTTCTGCCTGTCCACCCCGGCGGCGATGGGCGGCGCGTACCAGTACGCGCGGTTTGCCGCGCACTTCCGTGGCGTGCGCACGCTGTCCGCGTTGCCGATGCCGGGGTTCCTGGCCGGTGAGCGGCTGCCCGAATCGGCCGAGGCCATCGTGGACGTGCTCACCGAGAGCATCCGCAAGGCCGTTGGCGACGAGCCGTTCGCGTTGCTGGGCTATTCCTCGGCGGGGATCTTCGCGCACGCCGTCGCGGGTCGTCTGGAGCAGTCGGGCACCGGCCCTGCCGCGGTCGTCCTGCTGGACACCTACGCCGCCGGTGGCGAGGACATGCAGCGCAGCGATCAGGAGGAGCGGGACAAGGCCACCCTCGGCCTGGTCTCGGGGCTGCTCGAAAACGAGTCGCGGTACGGGCCGTATGACCGGACCAAGCTCACCGCGCTCGCCAGGTACCTGGACATCCTCCCCGAGGTCACGCTTCCCGAGATCGCGGCGCCGAGCCTGCTGGTGCGGCCGGAGGACCGGTTCGGCGCGGGCGAGGCCGGAGGCGGTGCGGGGGACTCCGAGGCGTGGCGAACGGCGTGGAGCCGCGCCGGCACCACCGCGGTGGTCCCCGGTGACCACTTCAGCCTGGTCGAGGACAGCTCGGCGACAACGGCGCAAGCGGTCGAGGACTGGCTCGGCTCGTGAGTTCTGCGCGGCGCGGATCAACCGGACGAGCACCGGCTGGATGATCGCGGAGGAACAGGCGTTGGGGCGAAAGGCGCGCCTGCCCGCTCGCCGCGGGAGGCGTCGCCTTCGTGCTGTGGACGGTCATGAACCTCGCCCGGCTCGGTGCCGGGGCGATGACCGGTCTGGCCGGTGCCGCTGGGACGCCCCGTGGTGGCTCCGGACGGTGGTCACCGGTGCGGGGCTGGACCATCGAACGGGATCGCCGCACGCGCATGTTTCGAACGGGTGGACGGAGCGAGTCGGCGATGAGCGAGGGTCCGGCGTCGCTCGGGCGTGCGTCGCGGTCCGGGCAGCGGCCCGCCTCGGAAGCCGAAAGCCGGCTCGCGACGGTACGGATCGTGCGCGCCGGGGACAGCGGGCCGATCACCGAGGAGCAGGCCTGCCGGCGGCATGCGCGGATGTCGGTGTCCCGGACGCGCCGCGGACCTTCGCCTCGCACTGGCATTCGTCGGGGTCTGCCGGTGCCGCTGGGATGGGCGCCGCGCACCGCGAGACACGAGGTGCAGATCACGGGCAGGCCCAAGTTCACCGAGACGTCACCCTTACCGGGTTCGTCGCGGTGGCGGTCGGGTGCGGACGACGACCGGCTCGTCGACCAGTCCACAGTGGACGGTTCGGTGGACTTCGCCGAGCTGTGGAAACCCAGCCGGTGATCTGGGACGAGCGCGCGCCTGCTGGGGCGGTGACCGCACGCGTCCGCGGGGCGGCGCGAGTGTGGCTGCTTAGGCGTTGCCGAGCCCGAGCACGGCCTTGCCGAACGGCTCAGAGCCGGCCTTCCCCGGCACGACCTGGCTCCGGACGACACGCTCCTCACCGGGCAAGCGACCCGGGACCCGCTTCGCCTTCGCTGCCGACGACCGCTGGCCATCTGCCGATCCGCGGCGTTCTCTGCACCGGGCCCTCGATCGTCCCGACGCGGCCGCGCAGGAAACCACGCCGGCGCCGCGTCCTGCCGGCCTTCGCCGGTGCCACTCCCCGGCTCCCGGATCGTTCGAGGCCTTCGGGAAGCTGGACGTCGAGGTGATCTGCGAGCCGGTCGTCGGCCGGCGTGCAATTCCGTGAGAACGTGCGCCTCTTCGATTCCGTTCCACGCAACGCCGTGCCGCCGACCGCTCCTGCGGGCGGCGGCCATCGAAGGCTGCCGGGGAAGGCTGTCGGGGGAGGCTGTCAGGCGAAGGTGAGGCCAGGGTGCCGACTGAGGCGCGGGACGACGAGGAGGTCATCGCGCGGGCCCCGGCGTTGGTCCGGGCGAGGCCGAACTGGCGTGCCGGTTCCCCACCGCCGGGCACCTGCTCGTCTGGGCGCGTTTTCGCCCCCGGGCGAAGGGCAACGCCTCGACCGGACACGGCAACCGCTACCTCGCCAGGACCCTCGGGCAAGCGCCCGTCGGCGCCGCCCGCACCGGCACCCGCCTCGGCGAACGCCACCAGCGCATCGCCGAACGCCGCGGCAAGAAGAAGGCCCCGGTCGCCGTAAGCCACTCCATCCTGACCAGCACCAGGCACCCGCTCCGGCCCCGACGCCCGCCTCCACGACCTCGGCCCCGACTTCCACGACACACACCGCATCAGCGACGAGTGCGAGAAACGCGACCACCTCCGCCCGCGCGCCCTCGGCTACCGGGTCACCCGCCAACCGTCTGACCACACCGACCACCGCGAGCCCGGCTCCGGTGCGCTCCGCCCGGGTGCCTGCCCCGCTCGCCTTCGAGTTCCGGATTGGGGTGGCCTGACGGGCATCAGGAACCGCGACGGTCGGCGACGACCGCGGCGATGATGTCGTCCAGGGTGTGCGTGGGGGCGAAACCGATCTGCTGGTGCGCGCGGGTGCAGTCGGGGATGCGGCGCTGCATGTCCTCGTAGCCCTTGCCGTAGGCCTCCTCGTAGGGCACCTTCGCGATGGTGCTGGAGGAGCCCGTCGCGGTGATCACGCGCTCCGCGAGCTGCGAGATCGTCGTCTGCTCGTTGCTGCCGAGGTTGAACACCTTGCCGTACGCCGATTCGTCGGACAGCAGGGCCACCAGGGCCGGCACGACGTCGTGGACGTGGCAGAAGCAGCGCGTCTGCTGGCCGTCGCCGAACACCGTGATCGGCTCGCCCGCCAGCGCCTGCTTCACGAAGCGCGGGATCACCATGCCGTAGCGGCCGGTCTGGCGGGGGCCGACGGTGTTGAAGGGCCGGACGATCACCGTGCGCAGGCCGTGCTCGACCGCGTACAGGTGGGCGAACGTCTCGTCCAGTGCCTTGGCTTCGGCGTAGGACCAGCGGTTCTTCAGCGGCGAGCCGATGATCCGGTCGGCGTCCTCGGTGAGGCCGTCGGCGGTGTTCTTGCCGTAGATCTCGCTGGTGGAGGCGACCAGGATCGGCACGTCGTGCTGCAGCGCCGCGTCCAGCACGGTCTCGGTGCCGTGCAGGTTGGTGCGAAGGCTCTCCATCGTCTTGTCGAGGATGGTGAAGACGCCGACCGCGGCCGCGAGGTGGAAGACCGCGTCGATGCCGGCCATGCACGCCGCTACCGCCGCGGGGTCGGTCACCGAGCCGCGCACGAAGCGGAAGCCGGGGTTGTCCCGCACTCCGGCGAGGTTGTCGAGCGTGCCGGTGCCGAGGTTGTCGAGCGCGACGACCTCGTGGCCCTGTTGCAGGAGGTGCTCGGTCAGGTGGGAGCCGATGAACCCGGCACCGCCGGTGATCAGGTAACGCACGTCGGAGTCCTCTCAGTTCGCGAAGAGCGCGGTGTCGAAGCGGTAGGTGGCGTCGATGACGACCGCGCACTGCGCGAGCCAGTCGTAACCGTGGCCGGCCTGGACGGTGTGGATCAGCGCGACGTCCCAGTCGCCGCCGTCCGGCTCCACGACGCTGTCCAGCGAACCCCCGGTGACGCGGACGTTCGGCACGAGCGGGTCGTAGTAGCCGACCTTCGCGCCCTTCGCCGCCAGCAGGTCGATGATGTCCAGCGCGGAGGAGGACCGGACGTCCTGGACGCCGGGCTTGTACGTCACGCCGACCACCAGCACGCGGGCGCCCGCGAGCCCCTTCCCGTGGTGCGACAGGGTGTTCACCACGCGGTCGACGACCTGCTTGGGCCGCTCGGCGATGGCGTGCATGGCCTGGGTGACCAGCGGCGCGTTGTTCTGCGTCGCGCGCAGCTGCCAGAGCAGGTAGTGCGGGTCGCAGGGGATGCAGTGCCCGCCGACGCCGGGGCCGGGGTGAAAGGCCATGAAGCCGTAGGGCTTGCTCGCCGCCGCGTCGATCACCTCGATGGGGTCGATCGAGAAGCCGTCGCTGATCTCCGCGAACTCGTTGGCCAGCGCGATGTTCACCGCGCGGAAGGTGTTCTCGTACAGCTTGGTCAGCTCGGCCACCTCGGGCGAGCTGACGCAGTGCACCTGCGGGGTCAGCAGGGAGATCACGCGCTGCGCCATCGCGGTGCACGCCGGCGTCACCCCGCCCAGCACACGTGGGGTTTCCTGCTGCGTGTGCGTGACGTTGCCGGGGTCGATGCGCTCGGGGCTGGAGGCGACGAAGACGTCGCGCCCGACCTTGAACCCCTTGGCGGTCAACGGCTTGACCAGCAATCGCCCGGCGGTGCCGACGTAGCTGGTGGAGGTCAGGATCAGCGTCTGGCCGGCACGGGCGTGCGCGATCAGCGCGGCGCAGGCGCTCTCCAGCGGGCCGAGGTCGGGCATCAGGTACTCGTCCAGCCCGGTCGGCACGCACACCAGCACGGCGTCGGCCTCGGCCATCCGCGCGGAGTCGGCGGTGAGCTGAAAGTCCTCCTGGTGCACGGCTTTCTCCAGCCGGCGGTGGTCGGCTTCGATCAGGTCGACCTCGCCGGAGCGGATCGCGTCGAGGCGGTTCTGCGAGAGGTCGATGCCGATCACCTCGACGCCGCTCTCGTGCAGGCCGAGGGCGGTCGGCAGGCCGACGTAGCCCATCCCGATCACCGCGACGGACGTCAGCTCGTTGAGCTCGGCCAAGGTCTCGTGTTCAGCGACAGTACTGGTCATTCCGGTTCACCCGTCTCTTGCGGTGGGAAGTTGTCTGAGCGCGAAGTCACTGCACGATCCGGAGGATCTCGAACGCTTCGGCGAGGCCGGCGGAGATCTGCGAACCGCGGTATTCGGCGAGGGCGTGGACGCCCCGTTCGCTGCGCGGGTGCGGCCAGGGCTCGAGTTCCCTGCCGTACGCGCGCAGTGCTTCGATCTTGCGCTCGACGTGCGTGTCGTCGAGGCGCTGCCAGCAGTTGGGCCGGAAGGTGACCGGCAGTCCGGAAGCCTCGCCGACGTCCGTGGCGGAGCGGATCTCGAACGTCCGAACCTCCTGCACGCTGCCCTTGCCCGGCCGGCCCGCCACCCGCGCGGCGCGGCTGACCAGCGCGTGGTCGGTGCTCAGGTCGCACATGCTCGTGGTGAAGATCGTGTCGGGTTCGAAGTCGCGGACTTCGTTCTCCACGACGCGGTTCAGCTCGAGGTGGCTGACGGTGTCGAGCCGGTTGTCCCCGAATTCGTTGATGCGCACGCGTTCGATACCCAGCGTCTTCGCGGCCAGTTCGATCGCGGCGGTGCGGTTGACGACGCCGGTGCCGGTCGGTGACCGGGAGCCGTCGTCGTTGGTCAGGATGCAGAGCGAGATCGTCACGCCTTCGTCGGCGAGCCGCGCGATCGTGCCGCCTGCGCCGAGCGTCTCGTCGTCGCCGTGCGCTCCCACGACGAGGAGCTTGCGTATCTTTCTGTGCATACCGATCCCCAGCCTTAGTCCAATGGGCGAGCAATTCGCGTTCCGGTCATCGCCGAAAACGGTGGCGAGCGCGGAACAACGGAGGTGAATAGTTTTTCGGACGTGCTGAAAATCTGTCATCCGTGGGCGACGACCGACAACCCCTAAAGACCGTCTAAAGCGGACCTTGGCCGCCGCGTGCCCCCCGGGATAGGGGCGGGATTCCCTGTGCGGTTCCGGGGCCGTTAGGGGTGGGTGTTTCCGGCACGCGCTCGTATCGTCGTATCCAATTGCTGTGGGGGCCCGCGCGAATCCCCTTTCCAGCGCCGGCGACGCAGAAGGAAAGGGGACACGTGGGCAACGGTGAAGTGATCTTCGCCGAAGCTGATTCGGCCGCCGCACAGGTGCCGGACTGGACGAGTTCAGCCAGGCTTCTCAGCTGGTCGCCCACCGCGGACAGCCGATGGCCGGGCTGTTGGCCGAAGCCGTGCGGCAACCGGAGCGACGCGATGGGCCGAACTCGCACCGGCGGGGCGCTCGCGTCGCTCGCGGAGGCGGCGCCGGCTGGTGCCGAGGCATCGTTCCGGTGCTTGGCGCCGACGCCGAAACCACTGCGCAGGCGGTCAACGTTCGGTTTGAGACTCTTCGAGGAGCGCGGCGATGCCGTCCAGGACGCGGTCCAGGCCGAAGTCGACGTCCGCGCCCGCCGGGTACTCTCGCCGGGTCGCGAGGGCGGCCAGGCGGGGGTAACCGCGGTCGGCGAGCAAGGGCCCGAGGAACGCGCGAACGCCATCGGCGTGCGCGGGGAAGCTGGCGGAGTCCGGGTCGGTGTGGGCGCGGAGGCGTTCGGCCGTGCCGCGGGCGAAGTCCGCCACCAGCCTCGCGCAGCCGAGAGCGTCCGCATCGGACAGACCGGCGGCGGACAGCGCCGCCAGCAACATTTCCGTCCAGCGCAGGAGGTTCGGGGTGACAGCATCGCCGCGGGCCGGGACGTCCAGCAGCCAAGGGTGGGCGCGGTAGCGGTCCAGCGCGGCATGGGTCCAGGCCCGCGCGGTGGCCCGCCATCCGGGGTCGCTCAGCGACTCCGGGGGCGGCCCGAAACCGGCGTCCGCCAGGAGGACCAGCAGTTCGCCCTTCGAGCCGAGGTAGCGGTACAGCGCGTTGGTGGTCAGCCCGAGCGACGCGGCGATGTTGGGCAGCGACGCGGCCGTCAGCCCGTCGGCGTCGGCGAGTTCGACGGCGGCGGCGACGATCTGCGCCACGCTGTGCGAAGGCTTGGGACCGCGGCGGGTGCGCGGCGCGGTGACCCAGGCGGGCGCCAGCCCGGGAGGCAGGTGTGGGACGTCGACAGGATCGGGCTCGGTCGTCATCTTTCGCTCCGCAGTATCCTTCAAGTAAACTGTGCAAGCCCTATACTAATCAAGCTGAGAAGCTAGGGAAATGGTCGTGGCGGCATCCACGCCGGCCCGAGAGCGCACCCTGGCCGAAGGCTCGCTGTCGCCGCCACGGGCCGCCTTTCTCGGAACCGTGAGTCACCGACAGGAGCAGCGTTCCGCAGGCGCGATCGCGCGCAAGGTGCGACGAGTGGGAGGCGAGTGCGCGTGAGCGCGACCAACCGGTTTGCGGGTCGGGTCACGGAGCTGGACCGGAAGCTGGCGGCCACCGAGATCGAGCACGCCCGCTCGGAAGGTGAGTACGACGTCGCCGAGACGGCCCGGCGGTTGGCTCTGGTCCAGACCGCGACCACGCGCGCCGCGCTGCGCGTCGCGGTCGCCGGCCGGGCCGACGGCGTGATCCCCCCGGCGCTCGACGCGGCGCCGAGGATCGCGGCTGCGCTGTGGCTGCTCATCAGCGTCGTCCACATCGTCATCTGGCTGATGATCGGCGTGATCAGCGGCGAGTGGGACCCGTGGCTGCTCTGGGTGCTGTTCGGTGGCGGGCTGATGGCGGCCGGCGTGTGGGCCGCCCGCGAATGGGACCGCCGCCTGCGCTCGGTGTCCCGGACGGGCGGATAGGGCCGGGGTGGCCAGGCTCGCCGGCCACTGTTAAACTGTGTAAGGCATGCACAGTTACCTTGCCAACCGATATGGGGGACCTCATGCCGGAGAGTGTTGACGAAGCCCGGTCCTCGAGTGGCCTTGCCCGCTGGATCGTCACGATCGTGTGGGCGGTCGTCGGCGGCGCCCAGTTCGTGATCTGGCTGCTCATGTGCCTGATCACCATGACCTTCAAGGCGCCGTTCTGGCTGTGGACGATCGGCATCGGCGGGGTTGTGCTGCTGCTTTGGTGGTTCCTCGACCCGGCGCGGCGCACCCGGGAAGGTGCGGAGTGAACGACGTGTCCACCATGGTCTCCGTCGAGTCCCCGGTCGAGCTGGACTCGGTGCACAAGACTTACGGCTCCGGTGACAGTGCGGTGGAAGCGCTCGCCGGGGTCTCCGTCAGCTTTCCGGCAGGCACCTTCACCGCGGTGATGGGCCCGTCGGGGTCCGGCAAAAGTACGCTGCTGCATTGCGCGGCGGGCCTGGACAAGCCGACCTCCGGCAGCGTCAGGCTGGTCGGCACCGACCTGAAGGGCAAGAGCGAGACCCAGCTGACGGTGCTGCGCCGCCGGCACGTCGCGTTCGTCTTCCAGTCGTTCAACCTGATGCCCGCGCTGAACGTCGAGCAGAACGTCACCCTGCCGACGCTGCTGGCCGGCCGCGAGCCGGACCAGGCGTGGGTGAACCAGGTGATCGCGCGCGTCGGTCTGTCGCAACGCGTGAAGCACCGCCCCGGTGAGCTTTCCGGCGGCCAGCAGCAGCGCGTCGCGATCGCCCGCGCGCTCGCGGCCCGGCCCGCGGTGGTGTTCGCTGACGAACCGACCGGCGCGCTCGACACGAACACCGCGCTCGAAGTCCTGAACCTGATGCGCGAACTGGTGCGCGCGGGTCAGACCATCGTGATGGTCACGCACGACCCGGTGGCGGCGTCCTTCGCGGACAACGTGCTGTTCTTGGTGGACGGCCAGATCGTCACCCAGCTGGCCGCCCCGGGCGTGGAGGCCGTCGCCTCGATGCTGGCGCAGCTGGGTGCGCAGGCCAAGGCGCGGAGGCAGCGGTGAGTTCGCGGCGGGTGGTGCTCAACTTGGCGCTGGCCAGCCTGCGGTTCCGCCTGGCGGCATCGCTCGCGTCCTTCATCGCGATCCTGATCGGCTGCGGGTTGCTGATCGCGTGCGCCGGGCTGTTCGAGACTGCCATCGTGCTGCAGGCGAAGCCGCAGCGGCTCGCGTCGGCGCCGGTCGTGGTCGCCGGGTCGTCGGGGTTCAAGCTGCCCGACGAAGAGTCGGAGGTGGTCCCGTACGCCGAGCGTGCCGGGCTGCCCGAGGACCAGGTGGCGAAGATCGCCGCCGTCCAGGGCGTGCGGCGGGCGGTGCCGGACGTGTCGTTCGCCGCTGTGCTGCTGAAGGAGGGCGCGCCGCAGGAGAGCGGCTCGGCCGTTTTTTCCGGACACGGCTGGGACTCCGCCGCGCTCGGTGGATACACGCTGCGCGAGGGCGGGCAGCCCCGGACGGCGGGCCAGGTCGTGCTCGACTCGGCCACAGCGAGTGCCGCCGGGGTCAAGGCCGGCGCGAACGTCGAGCTGGCCGTGAACGGGCAGAAGCAGGACTTCACCGTCGCCGGGGTCGCCGAACCGGCGCGGTCCGTGCAGGCGCCGGTTTTCTTCTTCTCGGCCGGCGACGTTCAGCGCTTCTCCACGCACCCGGGCAGCGTCGGGCTGGTCGGCGTGTTCCCGGCCGACGGCGTGGACGCCGGTGAGCTGGCCGGGCGCATCGCGGACCAGGTGCCGGGCGTGAGCGTGCTGACCGGCGACGACCGCGGCTCGGCCGAGTTCCTCGGCGTCGACGCCAGCCGGCTGCCGCTGATCCTGCTCGCCGCGGTGTTCGGTGGCATGGTGCTGGTCGTCATGGCGCTGGTCGTCTCCGCGACGATCAGCCTGACCGTGCGGCAGCGGCAGCAGGAGCTCGCGTTGCTGCGGGCCACCGGCGCCACGCCGAAACAGGTGCACCGGATGGTGCTCGCCGAGACCATGGCCGTCGGTGCGGCCGCCGCGGTGTGCGGCGCGTTCCTCGGCAGCCTGATCGGCAACCAGATCTTCTCGGCCAGCGTGTCGATCGGCATCGTGCCGGACGAGCTGGCGTTCCGGCAGGACATCATCGCGTTCGGCGCCGGCATCATCGCCACGCTCGCCATCACCTACGGCGCGGCCTGGTTCGCGGCGCTGGCGGCGGCGCGGGCGCGGCCGATCCAGGCGCTGGCCGAGGCCGCGATCCCGAGCGCGAAGGTGAACCCGTTGCGCCGGATGGGCGCGCTGGTGTTCGGAGCCGCGACGCTGCTGCTCGCCGCCACGACGGTGTTCATGCCTGCCGACACCGCCTCGGCGATCGGTGGGCCGGCCGTGCTGACCGGCGCCATCGCGGTGGCCCTGCTCGGCCCGGAGATCATGACGTACGTGGCCGACCGGTTCGGCCCGGTCATCCGCCGGTTCGCCGGCCGCGACGCCACGCTCGCCGTGATCAACTCCCGGGCGCGGGCAGTGGCTTTCGCCGCGGCGCTCACTCCGATCACGCTCGCCAGCGCGGTCGCGCTCGGCAACGTGTACTCGGAGACCACGGCGCAGAAGGCTCAGGTGGCGTCCTACGCCGGCCAGCTGCAGGCCGACGCGGTGGTCAGCACCGACACCGGTGGCGTCTCGCCGGCACTGTTCGCGCAGATCCGCAGCACGCCGGGGGTCGGTACGACCTCGCCGCTGGTCACCAGCTCCGGCTGGATCGAGCAACCCTACGACGGCAACGGCAGCGATCCGCTGCGCCTGCTCGGCGTCGCCGCCGAGGACCAGGGCGGTTCGGTGCTCGCCACGGAGGTGACGTCGGGTTCGCTGAAGAACCTCACCGGCACCGGGGTGGCGCTGCCCGAGGACGTCGCCGACGACCTGGACATCAAGCTCGGCGACAAGATCACCATGCGGCTCGGCGACGGGGCGCAGGCGCAGGTGAACGTGGTGGCGCTGCTCGACAGCCCGTCGAGCTACCCCAGCATGGTGCTGCCGGCCGCGCTGCTCACCGCGCACACCACCAGCGGGCTGCCCGCGCAGGTGCTGGTCAAGGCCGCCAACGGCACGGACCCGGCCGACCTGGTGTCCGCGCTGGGCGACACCGCGAAGAACTGGCCGGGGGCGACCGTCGGCGACGACACGGCGCTGACGCAGAACTTCCAGGCGAACGCCGACGTCGAGGCGATGATCAACTACCTGCTGGCCGTGCTGGCCATCGCGTACGCCGCGATCGCCGCGGTCAACACCCTGGCGGTGGCCGTGCTCGCCCGGCGGCGGGAGTTCGGCGCGCAGCGGCTGGCGGGCGCCGACCGCAAGCAGATCCGGCGGATGCTGTTCATCGAGGGCGGCATCGTCGCGGTGACCGGGCTGGCGCTCGGGATCGTCATTTCACTGTTCACCGTGCTGCCGATGGCCATCTCGACCGGCGAGATCATCCCGTCGGGACCGGTCTGGGTGTTCCTCGGCGTGGTGCTCGCGGTGTTCCTGATCGTCTGGCCGGTCACCGCGCTGTCCGCACGGCTGGCGATGCGGCGCAGCCCGATCGAAGCGGTGACATTACCCGGGCAGTGAAACAATTGTGGGTGGTGATGCGGAGAGAACCGCCATCACCACTCGCGGGCTTTAGGGGTACGCGGGCCGCGCCGGCGTGGATAGTCTCGAATTCGACTATCCGCACCGGGTGCGGCCCGGTTTCCTTTTCTGGAGTGAATTCCATGCGCGTCCTCCTGGCCGCTCCGTCGTCGCCCGCCCGTCTGCGCAACCTGGTGCCCCTCACGTGGGCGCTGCGCACCGCCGGCCACGACGTGAAGATCGCCGGACAGCCCTCGTTCGTCGAGGAGATCCTGAGCACCGGCACGGTCGCGGTGGACCTCGAGGACCGCGACGACGCTTCACTCGCCGAATCGGCCGCGCTCACCGAGTTCGCGAAGCTGTGGCGGCCCCAAGTCGTGGTCTCCGCCGGCCAGGCGCCCGCCGGGACCGCCGCGGCCCGTGCCGTCGACGCCGTTGCCGTGCGTCTGCTCGGCGCGCTGGACGAGCCGGACGCGAGTGACGCCGACACGACCTACGACACCGTTCCCGCGTCGCTGCGGGCCGGTGGCGGCGGCGCCCGCCCGGTCCGGCACGTGCCGTACTTCGGCCCGGTCGAGGTGCCGATGTGGTTGCGCCGCAAGGCAAGGCGCGCTCGGGTGTTGCTTTCGCTGTCCGACGCCGAGCTGTTCGGGCCTGTTTTCGACGCCGTTGCGAGCGTGGACGCCGAGGTGTTGTGCGCGGCCGGCTCCGCGGACTTCCCGGCCGGAACCACCGTGCCGGCGAACGTCCGGTTGGTCGACTCCGCCCCGCCCGCCGCGCTATTGCCCACGTGCGCGGCGGTGATCCACGACGGCGACGCGGAGCTGGCTCTGGCCGCGGCGACCCACGGGCTGCCGCAGCTTTCCCTCATCGCTTCGACGCTCATTGGGCGCGTCGAGGCAGCCGGTGCCGGGCTGGTCGACGCCGCACCGGCGGCCGGGCTGATCCGCGATCTGATCACCGGCGGCGCGCTGCGTGCCGGCGCGCACGCTCTGCGGGACGAGATCGCCGCGCTGCCCGCCCCGCGTGAGGTGGCGGCCGAGCTGGCCCGCTGATTGTGGGGCCGCCCCGCCCCGTTAGGGGTGGGACAGCCAAAAAGACCTCGGTAGCGTTTCCGGCGTAGCACCTTCCACCCCTTTCACGGCTAGGTGGTCGATTACGTGAGTATCGATTTCTGCTCCGTCGGCGTTTTCCGTACCGCCATTTCCCGGCGATCTGCCGGACTGGGGGTAATGGCGTGAGCGCCGAAAACGAGCGCAAACTGCTCGACTACCTCAAGCGCGCGACCACGGACCTGCGTGAGGCCAAGCGCGCCCTGCAGGAGGCGCAGCGGCGCGACGCCGAGCCGATCGCGATCGTCGGCATGGCCTGCCGGTACCCCGGCGGGGTCGCCTCGCCCGAGGACCTGTGGGAGCTCGTCGCCACGGGCACCGACGCGATCGGCGCCTTCCCGGCGGACCGCGGCTGGCCGCTCGACGCGCTCTACGACCCGTCGCTGGAGCGGCCCGGCACCACGAACACGCGCGAGGCCGGTTTCCTGTACGACGCCGCGGAGTTCGACCCCGAGTTCTTCGGCATCTCACCGCGTGAGGCGCTCGCGATGGACGCCCAGCAGCGGCTGCTCCTGGAGACGTCGTGGGAGGCGCTGGAGCGCGCCGGCATCGTGCCCGAGACCCTGCGCGGCAGCGCCACCGGCGTGTTCGCCGGCGTGATGTACCACGACTACGCGGGCCACGCCGCCGCCGGCAGCGTGGTCTCCGGCCGCGTCGCGTACGCGCTGGGGCTGGAGGGCCCCGCGGTGTCGGTGGACACCGCGTGTTCGTCCTCGCTCGTCGCGTTGCACTGGGCCGGGCAGGCGCTGCGCCGCGGCGACTGCTCCCTGGCCCTCGTCGGTGGCGTGACGGTGATGGCGACGCCCGAGACCTTCGTCTACTTCAGCGAGCAGCGGGGCCTGTCCGACGACGGCCGCTGCAAGGCCTTCGCCGCCGGTGCCGACGGCACGGGCTGGGGTGAGGGTGCCGGCGTGCTCGTGGTCGAGCGCCTGTCCGACGCCCGGCGCCTGGGCCACCACGTGCTCGCTGTCGTCCGGGGCAGCGCGGTGAACTCCGACGGCGCCTCGAGCGGGCTGACCGTCCCCAATGGACCGGCGCAGCAGCGGGTGATCCGGCAGGCGCTGGAGTCCGCCGGCTTGACCACCGCCGACGTCGACCTCGTCGAGGGGCACGGTACCGGCACGAAGCTCGGCGACCCGATCGAAGCCCAGGCCCTGCTGGCCACCTACGGCCGAGACCGTGCCGCCGGCGAGCCGCTGTGGCTCGGCTCGCTCAAGTCGAACATCGGCCACGCGCAGGCGGCGGCGGGGGTCGGCGGCGTGATCAAGGTCGTGCAGGCGATCCGCCACGGTGTGCTGCCGAAGACGCTGCACGTGGACGCGCCGTCGCCGCACGTCGACTGGTCGGCCGGCGCCATCGAGCTGCTCACCGAGGCCCGGGACTGGCCCGAGGCGGACCGTCCGCGCCGCGGCGCGGTGTCCTCGTTCGGCATCAGCGGCACCAATGCGCACGTCATCATCGAGCAGAGCACCGTCGACCAGGCCGGACCGGCGGACGAGGAGGCCATCGAGCCGGTCGAGCCGCCCGTGGTGGCTTGGCCGCTGTCGGCTGACTCCGCCGACGCGCTCGCCGCGCAGGCGCGGCGGCTCGCCGGGCACCCGGAGGACTCGCCCGCGGACATCGGTTTCTCCCTCGCGACGACCCGTTCGGCGCTGGACGACCGCGCGGTGGTTGTCGGCACCGACCGCGAAGAACTGCTCGCCGGGCTCGGCGCCCTCGCCGCCGGTACCGACGCGCCCGGTGTGGTGCGCGATCGGCGGGGCACCGGGCGGACGGCGTTCCTCTTCACCGGCCAGGGCGCCCAGCGCGCCGGGATGGGCACGGCACTGGCCGCGGCGTACCCGGTCTTCGCCGAGGCGCTCGACGCCGTGTGCGCCGGGCTCGACCCGCACCTGGACCGTCCACTACGGACAATCCTCGAGGACGGCGACGCACTGGCTCGGACGGGCTGCACGCAGCCCGCCTTGTTCGCGGTCGAGGTCGCGCTGTTCCGGCTGCTGGCCTCGTGGGGCCTCGAGCCGGACTACTTGCTCGGCCACTCGATCGGCGAGCTGGCCGCCGCGCACGTCGCGGGTGTCCTGTCACTGGCCGACGCCTGCACGCTGGTCGCCGCCCGCGCGAAGCTGATGCAGGCCTTGCCCACGGGTGGCGCGATGGTCGCGGTGCAGGCCACCGAGGCCGAGGTGACGCCGCTGCTGACCGCCGGGGTAGGCCTGGCGGCGATCAACGGGCCGGACTCCGTGGTGGTGTCCGGCACGGAGGACGCGGTCGCCGCCGTGGTCGCGCACTTCGAGGGCCGCAAGACGTCGCGGCTCAAGGTCTCGCACGCGTTCCACTCGCCGCTGATGGAGCCGATGCTGGCCGAGTTCGCCGCCGTGGCCCGCAAGCTCAACTACGCGAAGCCGGAGATCCCGATCGTTTCGACGGTCGAGCCCGGCGCCGACCTGAGCACACCGGACTACTGGGTGGACCAGGTCCGCGCGGCCGTCCGGTTCCACGCCGGCCTGCTCACGCTGGCCGGCGAGGGCGTCACGACGTTCCTCGAGGTCGGCCCCGCCGCGGTGCTCACCGCCGCCGGCCGGACCGCGCTCGACGACGCGAAGATCGCGTTCGTCCCGGCTCAGCGCGCCGACCGCGACGAGGCCCGCACCGTCGTCACCGCGCTCGCCACCCTGCACGCCCGCGGAGTCCCGGTGGACTGGCGCGCCTTCTACGCCGGCGCCCGCCGGGTCGAGGTGCCGACTTACGCCTTCCGCCGCACCCGCTACTGGCTGCCCGTCACGAGTGTGTCCGGCGACGCCGCCGACCACGGACAGGCGCCCGCCGGGCACCCGATGCTCAGCGCGGTCGTCCGCGTGCCCGACACCGGCGCGCTGGTGCTCACCGGGCGGCTGTCGGCGGAGACCGTGCCGTGGGTGGCCGACCACGTGGTGCTCGGCACGATCCTGCTGCCCGGCACGGCGTTCGTCGAGCTGGCGCAGCGCGCCGCCGAAGAGGCCGGCTGCCCCCGGCTGGAAGAGCTGACGCTGGAGGCACCGCTGACCCTCGCCGACGGGGCGAGCGTGGCGCTGCAAGTGACGGTCGACGCCGGCGACGAAAGCGGCCGCCGCCGCGTCACCGTCCACTCGCGATCGGACGGTGCCGACGCCTGGACCCGCCACGCCGCCGGGTTCGTGAGCACCGAGGTCGAGGCGCCGTCGTTCGACCTCACCGAGTGGCCGCCCGCGGGCGCCGTCGAGGTGGAGCTGGCCGACCCGTATGCGCTGCTCGCCGAACTCGGTTATGACTACGGCGCGGCCTTCCAGGGCCTGCGCGCGATGTGGCGGGCCGGCGAGGACGTGTACGCCGAAGTCGCCCTGCCGGACGGCGCCGAAGCCCGTGACTACGGCCTGCACCCGGCGTTGCTCGACGCCGCGATGCACGCCCAGCTGCTCGGACCGGCGCCGGAGGACGGCGAGGCCAAGCCGATGCTGCCGTTCGCCTTCAGCGGCACGACGCTGCACGCCGCCGGCGCTTCGGCGCTGCGCGTGCGGGTGTCGCCGACCGGCACCGACACCATCGCGCTGCAGATCGCCGACGCCACCGGTGGCCCGGTGGCGTCCGTCGAATCGCTGGCCGCCCGCCCGATCTCGCTGGACAAGCTCGCGCCGGGCCGTGATTCGCTGTTCCACCTGACGTGGGAGCCCGCGTCCGGCACCGGGGACACCGGCACCGCCAAGGTGCTCGAGGTGTCCACTCCGGACGGTCCCGTGCCCGCCGCCGCGCGGGTCGCCACCATCCAGGTGCTGACCGCCATCCAGGAGCTGCTCGCCGAGGAGGGTGACCCGCGGCTCGCGGTCGTCACCCGTGGCGCGGTGTCCGTGGCCGGCGAGGACGTCGACCCGGCGATCGCCCCGGTCTGGGGCCTGGTCCGCGCGGCGGAGGCGGAGAACCCCGGCCGATTCGTGCTCGTGGACGGCGACCGGGCCGATGTCGACGCCGTGCTCGCGAAGGGCGAGCCCGAAGCGGCCGTCCGCGACGGCAAGGTGCTGGTACCCCGCCTCGCCACGGCGGCCCCGCCGTCCGGGGAGCTGGGCTGGAACCCGGACGGCACGGTCCTGATCACCGGTGGCACCGGTGGTCTCGGCGCGGTCGTCGCGAAGCACCTCGTGGCTCGCCGTGGTGTCCGTCGCCTGCTGCTGACCAGCCGTCGCGGTGCCGAGGCGCCGGGCGCGGTGGAGCTGCGCGACGAACTGACGGGGCTCGGAGCCGAGGTCACTATCGCGAGCTGCGACGTCACCGACGCCGCGTCCGTCGCGAAGCTGCTCGACGGCGTGCCCGCTCAGGCCCCGCTGACCGCGGTCCTGCACGCCGCCGGCGTCCCGGCCGCGGGCCGGGTCGAGACACTCACAGGCGACGAGCTCGACCGTGTTTTCGCCCCGAAGGTCGACGGCGCCTGGCACCTGCACGAGCTGGCCGGCGACGTCGACGCGTTCGTGGTGTTCTCCTCCGCCGCGAGTTCCGTGCTCGCCGCGGGTCAGGCCGGGTACGCCGCGGCCAACGCGTTCCTCGATCAGCTCGCCGAACACCGTCGCGCGCAGGGCAAACCCGCGACGTCACTGGCCTGGGGCGCGTGGGCCGAAGCCGGCGGTATGACGGGCGAACTCTCCGCGGCCGACCTGCGCCGCCTGCGCCGGCTCGGCACGCCGCCGATGGCCACCGACGAAGCCCTCGCCCTGCTCGACGCCGCCCTCACCGCGGACGACGCCGTGCTCGCGCCCGTGCGCCTCGACCGCACCGCGCTGCGCACGCGGCAAGACCTCCCGCCGGTGCTGCGCGGCCTGGTCCGCCCGGCCACGCCGAAACGGGCGTCGCGTTCGGACGGTGCCGTCGCGGGCCGGCTGGCGACGCTCGCCGGTGAGGACCGCGAGCCGTACCTGCTGGAGGTAGTGACCGAACAGGTCGCGGCGATCCTCGGCTTCTCGAACGCCGCCGCGGTCGAGCCCGGGCGCGCGTTCCAGGAGATGGGCTTCGACTCCCTGACGTCAGTGGAGCTGCGCAACCACCTCGGCGCGCTGACCGGGCTGAAGCTCACCGCGACCGTCGTGTTCGACCACCCGACCCCGGTCGCGCTCGCGCGCCGGCTGCACGACCTGCTGGGCGAGGGCCGGGGCCCGGCCGACCCGCTGCTGAGCGAGATCGACCGGCTCGAGGCGCTGCTCACGGGCGCGGCCGGTTCGCTCAACGGCTCCACGGCCAAGGTCACCGCCCGGCTCGACGCGCTCGTGCGCAAGTGGGCCGACGCGCACACCGACTGCGAAACCACCGCGGCCGACCTCGGCGAAGCAACCGACGACGAGCTCTTTGCCGTGCTGGACGACGAATTGGGCATCGGATGAACAGGCAGACCATGAGCAACGAGGACAAGCTCCGCGACTACCTCAAGCGCGCGACGGCCGACCTGAAGCAGGCCCGGCGGCGGGTGCACGAGCTGGAGACGAGGGACACCGAGCCCATCGCGATCATCGGCATGAGCTGCCGCTACCCCGGGGGCGTGCGGACGCCCGAGGACCTGTGGGACCTGGTCGACGAGGGTCGCGACGCGATCGGTGAGTTCCCGGCCGACCGCGGCTGGGACATCGAAGGCGTGTACGACCCGACGCCCGAGCGGCCCGGCAAGACCTACACCCGCCACGGCGGTTTCGTCTACGACGCCCCGGACTTCGACGCGGACTTCTTCGGCATCAGCCCGCGCGACGCGCGCCGCGCCGATCCGCAGCAGCGCATCCTGCTCGAGGCCTCCTGGGAGGCGTTCGAGCGCGCCGGGTTCGACGCGCACTCGCTCAAAGGCAGCCGGACCGGCGTCTACGCCGGCGTGATGCACCACGACTACAGCGGCGGCAGCCCCGACGGCAGCCTGGTCTCCGGCCAGGTGTCCTACACGCTCGGCCTCGAAGGACCGTCGGTGTCGGTGGACACGGCGTGCTCGTCGTCGCTGGTCGCACTGCACCTGGCCGCCCAAGCGCTGCGCCGCGGCGACTGCACCCTGGCGCTCGCAAGCGGCGTCGCGGTGATGGGCACGCCCGAGCTGTTCGTGGACTTCTGCAGCCGGCGCGGCCTCGCCGCCGACGGGCGCAGCAAATCGTTCTCCGACGACGCCGACGGCACGTCGTGGGCCGAGGGCGTGGGTGTCCTCGTGCTGGAGCGGCTGTCCGACGCGCAGCGCAACGGTCACCGGGTCCTCGCGCTCGTGCGCGGTTCGGCGGTCAACCAGGACGGCGCGAGCAACGGGTTCTCCGCCCCGAACGGCCCGTCGCAGGTCCGCGTGATCGAAGCGGCACTGGCCGATGCCGGGCTTTCGGTGTCCGATGTGGACGCCGTCGAGGCGCACGGCACCGGCACCGCGCTCGGCGACCCGATCGAGGCTCAGTCGCTGATGGCGACCTACGGGAAGCGCAGCGCGGGCGAGCCGCTGCTGCTCGGCTCGATCAAGTCGAACATGGGACACCCGCAGGCCGCCGCCGGCGTCGCCGGGGTAATCAAGATGGTGCAGGCACTGCGACGGGGGAAGCTCCCGCGCACCTTGCACGTCGGCACGCCGTCGGCGCACGTCGACTGGACCGCGGGCGCGGTCGAGCTGCTGACCGAGCCGCGCGAGTGGCCGGAGGTGGATCGCGCCCGCCGCGCCGCGGTGTCGTCGTTCGGCGTCAGCGGCACCAACGCCCACGTGATCCTCGAACAGGCGCCGGAAACCGAAGCTCCCGAACCCGCCGAGGCGGCTGTGTACCCACTGGTGCTGTCCGCCAAGACGGCCGCGGCGCTCGCCGAAGCCGCCGGGCAGCTCGCGCCGTACCTGGACGGCGGGCTCGCCGGCCCGGCGTACACGCTGGCGACCGGCCGCGCCCGCCTGGACCAGCGCGCCGTCGTCCTCGCGCACGACGAAACGCAGGCCAGCGAGGCGCTGCAGGCGTTCGCGAACGGCGCGTCGCGCCCCGACGTCGTCTCCGGCACCGCCGACGTGCGCGGCAAGACGGTGTTCGTCTTCCCCGGCCAAGGTTCCCAGTGGACGGGCATGGCGACGCGGTTGCTGGAGCAGTCGCCGGTGTTCGCCGAGCGCATGGCCGAGTGCGACGCGGCGTTGCGCGAGTTCACCGACTGGTCGGTGCTGGGGGTGCTCCGCGGCGAACCGGGCACGCCGCCCGAGGACCGGGTCGACGTCGTCCAGCCGATGCTGTGGGCAGTGATGGTCTCGCTGGCCGCGGTGTGGCGTGCGCACGGCGTCGAGCCCGACATGGTCATCGGGCACTCACAGGGCGAGATCGCCGCCGCGAGTGTCGCCGGAGCACTGTCGCTTGAGGACGGTGCGCGCGTGGTCGCGTTGCGCAGCAAGGCGATCGGCGAGATCCTCGGCGGCCGCGGCGGCGGGATGCTCGCCGCCGGCCTGGCCGCGACCGACCTGGAGAAGCGCCTCGACGCGTGGGCCGGCCGCATCTCCGTGGCAGCCGACAACGGCGCCACGTCCGCCGTGCTCTCCGGCGACGGCGATGCACTCGACCAGCTGCGCGACGAACTCCTCGCCGAAGGGTTCCGCGCCAAGCGCGTGCCGGTGGACTACGCGTCGCACTCGGCGCACGTCGAGCACCTGTCCGAGCGGCTGCTGGCCGACCTCGGCCCGATCACCCCCCGCCGCGGCGAGGTCGCCATGACCTCAACGGTGACCCTCGATGCGGTCGGGGACACCACGGTGGACGCCGCGTACTGGTTCGCCAACCTGCGCCGGACCGTGCGGTTCGCGCCGGTCGTCGCGCAGCTCGCGGCGGCCGGGTACACGCGGTTCGTCGAGATCAGCCCGCACCCGGTGCTGACCATGAGCATCCAGGAGACCCTCGACGAGACCGGCCACGCGGGTGCCGTCACCGGCACGCTGCGCCGCGCCGAAGGCGACCTGACCCGCTTCGCGACCTCGCTCGCCGAGCACTGGGTGCGCGGCGGCGCGGCCGACTGGCCGTCGTTGCTGCCTGCGGCGGGGATCGTCGACCTGCCGACGTACCCGTTCCAGCACAAGCGGTTCTGGTCCGAAGCCGAGGCCGAACAGGCCAAGCCGAGCGCGCCCGTGGCCGATCAGGAGTTCTGGGACGAGGTGGCCGAAGGAGACGTCGACGCGCTCGCCACCCGCCTCGGCGTCGCCGCGCAGCCGCTCGCCGACGTGGTGCCCGCGCTGGCCGCCTGGCACGAGCGCCGCACGGAGCTGTCCACTGTGGATTCCTGGCGCTACCGCGTGACCTGGGCGCCGATCGGCGGGGTCACCGCCGGCCTGACCGGCACCTGGCTCGTGCTCACCCCGCCCACCGCCACCGACGTGGCCGACGCGCTGGCCGCACAGGGCGACGTCGTGCGCGTGCTCGTGGAGGACACCGACGACCTGCCGGCCCTGATCGCCGAGGCCACGGCCGTCCGCCCGTTCGACGGCGTGCTGTCGCTGCTCGCCCTCGGCGCCGGCCAGCCCGTCCTCACGACCCTGAAGCTGCTGCAGGCTCTCGGCGACCTCGACACCCCCGTCTGGGCCGTCACGCAGGGCGCCGTCGCCGTCGACGCGTTCACCGACACCGACCCCGCGGCCGCGATGGTGTGGGGTCTCGGCACGGTCGCCGCGCTCGACCGGCCCACGACGTGGGGTGGACTTGTCGACATCACGGGCCCGGGTGACGCGGCGAAGCTCGCCGCAGTCGTGTCCGGAGTGGACCACGAAGACCAGGTCGCGATCCGCGCGTCCGGCGTCTTCGCGAAGCGCCTGGTGCACGCGCCTCTCACCGGCGATGCTCCCGAGTGGACGCCGCGCGGCACCGTGCTCATCACCGGCGGCACCGGTGCGGTCGGCGCCCACGTCGCTCGCCGGCTCGCCGCGAAGGGCGCCGAACACCTCGTGCTCACCAGCCGCCGCGGCCTCGGCGCCGAGGGCGCCCGCGAGCTGGTCGAGGAGCTCTCCGGGACCCGCGTGACGGTCGCCGCGTGCGACGTCACGGACGCGCAATCGCTTGCGGCCCTGCTCGAGGAGCACCCGCCGACGGTCGTCGTCCACGCCGCCGGTGTGCTCACGCGGGAACCCACGCTCGACGCCGTCACCCCCGAGGAGTTCACCGCCGCCCTCGCCGCGAAGGTCACCGGCGCCGCGCTGCTGGACGAGCTGCTCGGCGACGCCGAACTCGACGCGTTCGTGCTGATGTCCTCCGGCGCCGCCGTGTGGGGCACGAGCGGCCAGCCCGCCTACGCCGCCGGCAACGCGTACCTCGACGCCCTCGCCCGGCGCCGCCGCGCGAACGGCCGCACCGCGACCGCGGTCGCGTGGGGATCCTGGGGCGGCGGGGGCATGGTCGACGCCGAGGCGAGTGACCTGCTGCGCCGCATGGGCCTCGCCGAGATGGCGCCGGAGCTCGCCGCCGAAGCGCTGGTCCAGGCCCTGGCCCACGACGAGACGCAGCTCGTGGTCGCCGACCTCGACTGGACCGCGTTCGCGCCCGTCTACCAACTGGCCCGGCCGCGGCCCCTGCTGCGCGCGCTGCCCGAGGTCACCGCCGGCGAAGCGCCGGTGGAGACCACGGGTGACCTGGCGGGCAAACTCGCCGGCCTGACCGCGCCCGAGCAGCGCGGCACGCTGCTGGACCTGGTGCGCGGCGAAGTCGCCGCGGTCGCCGGCTACGACGGCGGGAGCTCGGTCGAGCCCGCCCGCGCGTTCAAGGAGCTCGGCTTCGATTCGGTGACCGCCGTCGACCTGCGCAACCGGCTCGGCGCGACGACGGGTCTGAAGCTGCCCGCGACCGTCGCGTTCGACCACGTGAACCCGCAGGCGCTGGCCGAGCACCTGTGGACGCAGCTGTGCGAGGGCACGGCGGAGGTTCCGCTCGAAGTGGAGCTCGACCGCCTGGAGGCCGTGGCCGCTTCGCTCGACGCCGCGGAGATCGACCGGTCGCGCATCGTCGCGCGGCTGCAGGCGATGGTCACCACCCTGCACAAGACGCTGGCCGGCAGCGGGGGCGGGGCGGGCGCCGCCTTGGAGTCCGCGACCACCGACGAGCTGTTCGCCCTCATCGACAACGAGCTCGGCGCCTGACACCCGCCCACCGCAGCGACAAGAGGAATCTGGCGATGACTGACGAAAACAAGCTGGTCGACTACCTGAAGCGGGTGACCGCCAACCTCCAGGAGACGCGCGAGCGGCTGCGTGAGGTCGAGGCCGCGGGCGCCGAGCCGATCGCGATCGTCGCGATGGGCTGCCGCTACCCGGGTGACGTGCGCTCGCCCGAGGACTTGTGGGAGCTCGTGGCCGGGGGCCGCGACGCCATCGGCGGCTTCCCGGCCGACCGCGGCTGGAACCTGGACACGCTCTTCGACGCCGACCCCGACAGCCCCGGGACGAGCTACGTCAGCGAAGGCGGGTTCGTCCACGACGCCGGTGAGTTCGACGCGCCGTTCTTCGGCATCTCGCCGCGCGAGGCGCTGGCGATGGACCCGCAGCAGCGGATCGTGCTGGAGCTCGCGTGGGAGACGTTCGAGCGGGCCGGCATCGCGCCGCACTCGCTCGCGAAGCAGCAGGTCGGCGTGTTCGTCGGCAGCGGCGGGCAGGACTACTACGACGAGCTGCCGCCCTCGGTGCTCGCGGGTGAGGTCGAGGACTACCTGAGCACGGGCAACGCCGGCTCCGTCATCTCCGGCCGCATCGCCTACGCGCTGGGCCTGGAGGGCCCGGCCGTCACGATCGACTCGGCGTGCTCGTCGTCGCTGGTCGCACTGCACCTGGCCGTGCAGGCGCTGCGGCAGCGCGACTGCTCGCTCGCGCTGGCCGGGGGCGTGATGGTGATGTCGCGGCCCGGGCCGTTCCTCGCGTTCAGCCGCCAGCGCGGCCTCGCCGCCGACGGGCGCTGCAAGGCGTTCTCCGACTCCGCCGACGGCACCGGCTGGGCCGAGGGCGCGGGCACGCTGCTGCTGGAGCGCCTGTCCGACGCGCGCCGCAACGGGCACCCGGTCCTCGCCGTCGTCCGCGGGTCCGCGGTGAACTCCGACGGCGCGTCCAACGGGCTCACCGCGCCCAACGGACCTTCGCAGCAGCGCGTGATCCGCAAGGCGCTGGCCAACGCGCAGCTGTCGGCGTCCGAAGTGGACGCCGTCGAGGGGCACGGCACCGGCACCACGCTCGGCGATCCGATCGAGGCGCAGGCGGTGCTCGCCACCTACGGGCAGGACCGGCCGGCCGGGAAGCCGCTGTGGCTGGGCTCGATCAAGTCGAACATCGGCCACGCGCAGGCGGCGGCCGGTGTCGGCGGGGTGATCAAGATCGTCGAGGCGCTGCGCCACGGCCTGCTGCCGAAGACCCTGCACGTCACCGAGCCCTCCACCGAGGTCGACTGGGCTTCCGGCGACGTCGAGCTGCTCACCGAGGCCCGGGAGTGGGCCTCGGAGGGGCGGCCGCGGCGCGCAGGCATTTCGTCGTTCGGCGTGAGCGGCACCAACGCGCACGTGATCGTCGAGGAGGCGCCGGAGCCCGAGGCCGGGGAAGTGGTCGCGCCGAGCTGGCCCGCCGGGGTCGCGGTGCCGATGCCGCTGGCCGGGCACGGCTCGGTGGCCTTGCGGGCGCAGGCGGCGCAGCTGCTGTCCGAAGTGGACGGAGTGGCCGCGCTGGACCTCGGGTTCTCGCTGGCGACCTCGCGGTCGCCGCTGTCGCACCGCGCCGTGGCGCTGTCCGACGACCCGAAGGCCGCGATCACCGCGCTGGCCGCGGGCGAGACCGCGCCGGGCCTGATCACGGGTGCGCAGGCCGAGGGGAAGACCGCGTTCCTGTTCTCCGGCCAGGGCGCGCAGCGCGCCGGGATGGGCGCCGAGCTGGCCGCCGCGTTCCCGGTGTTCGCGTCCGCATTGGACGAGGTCTGCGCCGAGCTGGACCAGCACCTGGACCGGCCGCTCAAGACGGTCATCTTCGAGAAGCCGCGCCTGATCAACCAGACCGGCTACACGCAGCCCGCGTTGTTCGCGATCGAGGTCGCGTTGTCCCGGCTGCTGCGAGCGTGGGGCATCAAGCCCGACTACCTGCTCGGCCACTCGATCGGTGAGCTGGCCGCCGCGCACGTCTCGGGCATCCTCTCGCTCGCGGACGCGGCCAAGCTGGTCGCCGCGCGCGCGAAGCTGATGCAGGCGCTCCCGTCCGGAGGCGCGATGGTGGCGCTGCAGGCGACCGAGGACGAGGTCACGCCGCACCTGACCGGGCACGTGAGCATCGCCGCGATCAACGGCCCCGACTCCGTGGTCCTTTCCGGCACTGAAGAGGCCGTGGCCGCAGTGGTGGTGCGGTTCGAGGGCCGCAAGTCCTCGAAGCTCAAGGTCTCCCACGCGTTCCACTCGCCGCTGATGGAGCCGATGCTCGCCGAGTTCCGCGCGATCGCGGCGACGCTGACCTACGGAACGCCGGAAATCCCGATCGTCTCGACCGTCGGCGCCGGGGCCGAACTGTCCACTCCGGACTACTGGGTCGACCAGGTCCGCGCGACCGTCCGGTTCCACGACGGCATCACCGCCCTGGCCGCGAACGGTGTGGGTCGCTTCGTCGAGGTCGGCGCGGACGGCGTGCTGTCCGCGCTCGTCCGCCAGAGCATCGACGCGACCGTCGTTCCGGTGCAGCGCAAGGACCGCACCGAACCGCAAGCAGCGCTCACGGCGCTGGCCGAGCTGTTCGTCAGCGGCGTCGAACCCGACTGGGCCGCGGTGTTCGCGGGCCGTGGTGCCCGACGCGTCGACCTGCCGCCGTACGCGTTCCAGCGCAAGCGCTACTGGCTGAACGCCCGCGCCAACCGCGACGAGCTCACCGGCGCCGGCCTCACCGCCGCCGGGCACCCGCTGCTCGGCGCTGCCGTTGCGCTCGCCGACAGCGACGGGGTCGTTCTCACCGGGCGGCTGTCCGTCGAAACGCACCCGTGGCTGGCCGAGCACCGGCTCGGTGACGTCGTGGCCGTGCCCGGCACCGCGTTCCTCGAACTGGTGGTCCGCGCCGGTGACCAGGTGGGCGCCGGCCGGATCGAAGAACTGACGCTGGGCAGCCCGCTCGTCCTGCCCGCCGGGGGCGGCGTTCAGGTGCAGGTCACGGTGGGGGCGGCGGGGGAGCACGAGGTGCGCGCGGTCACCGTCCACTCGCGACCCGAGGACAGTGCGGAGTGGACGCTCCACGCGTCGGGGACCGTCGCCCCGCAGTCGCCCCGCGACGGCACCACCCTCACCGAATGGCCGCCCGCCGGCGCCGAGCCCGTCGCGATCGACGGCCTCTACGACGATTTCGCCGACACCGGCCTCACCTACGGTCCGCTGTTCCGCTCGCTGCGCGCGGTGTGGCGGCGCGGCCGCGAGGTGTTCGCCGAGGTCGAGCTGCCCGAGGACAGCGACGCCGAGCGCTTCGGCCTGCACCCGGCCGCGCTCGACGCCTGCACCCACGCCCTGCGCGTCGCCGGTGGCGGTGACGGTGGGGTCGGCCGAGTGCCGTTCTGCTGGACCGGCGTCGAGCTGCACGCCACCGGCGCCGCCGCGCTGCGCGTGCGGTTCACGCCGACCACCGACGACGGTTTCGAGGTCGTGCTGGCCGATCCCACCGGCGCGCCCGTCGCGACGGTTGCGGAGACCGTGTTCCGGGCGTTCACCGCACCGGGCGCGACGGAGCGGGTCGCGCCGCTGTACCGCGTCGAGTGGCAGCGGATCACGCCCGCGGAGTCCACTGTGGATCACCCGGCGGCCGAGATCTTCGACGCCACCGGTTCCGCCGACGCCCACGAAGCGACGCACCGCGTGCTCGCCGCCCTGCAGACGTGGCTCGCCGAGGAGCACCCGGAGGCCGCGCGCCTCGTCCTCGTGACGCGGGGTGCGGTCGCGGCCGGTGGTGACGTCACGGACCTCGCGGCCTCGGCCGTCTGGGGCCTCGTGCGCTCGGCGCAGGAGGAGAACCCCGATTCGTTCCTGCTGCTGGACCTGGACGCCGAAACGGCGGCCGAAGACGTGCTGCCGCAGGTCCTCGCCTCGGGCGAGACGCAGGCCGCCGTCCGCCTCGGCGTGGTCCTCGCGCCGCGGCTGGTGCGCACCACACCCGAGCTGGAGCGGCCGTACTTCTGTCCCCACGGCACGGTGCTGGTCACCGGTGCGTCGGGCGCTCTGGGCGGCAAGCTCGCCCGCCACCTCGCCGCGGAGCACGGCGTGCGCCGGCTGCTGCTCGTCAGCCGCCGCACCACGCCGGAGCTGGAGCAGCTGGCGACAGATCTGCGGGGCCTCGAGGTCGACGTGCGGCTCGCGCGCTGCGACGTCGCCGACCGCGCGGCGCTGGCCGACGTGCTCGCGGCCATCCCGGAGGAGAACCCACTGACCGCCGTGGTCCACGCCGCCGGGGTCCTCGACGACGGCGTGGTCACCGCACTGACCCCGGACCGCGTCGACGCCGTGCTCGCGCCGAAGGTCGACGGCGCGCTGAACCTCCACGAGCTCACCCGGGACACCGCGCTGTCGGCGTTCGTGCTGTTCTCCTCGGTGTCGGGCGTGCTCGGCGCGCCGGGCCAGGGCAGCTACGCCGCGGCCAACGCGTTCCTCGACGCACTGGCCGCCCACCGCGTCGCCCACGGCCTGCCGGGCTTGTCGCTCGACTGGGGCCTGTGGGGCGAGGTCGGTGGCATGGGCGGCACGCTCACCCGGGAAGAGGTCACGCGCCTCGCCGCGAGCGGTGTCGTGCCACTGTCCACTGCGGACGGTCTGGCGCTGTTCGACCGCGCGCTCGCCGCCCGGCAGCCGACCGTGGTCCCGGCGAGGCTCGACCTGCCGGTGCTGCGCAAGCTCGACCGAGTCCCGCGCACACTGGAGCAGCTCGTCGGCGGCACCACCCGCCGCGTCGCCGCGACAGCCGAAGCGCCGGCCGACTCCTTCGCCGCGCGCTTGCTGCGCCTGCCCGAGGAGGATCGGCGCGACGCGGTGCTGGAGCTCGTCCGCGGGCACGCCGCCACCGTGCTCGGTTACGGTGGCGCGCACGAGATCGAGCCGGCGGCGCAGTTCCAGTCGCTCGGCTTCGACTCGCTCACCGCGATCGAACTGCGCAACGGCCTCACCGCCGCCACCGGCCGACGCCTGCCCGCGACGCTGATCTTCGACCACCCGACGCCCTCGGCGCTGGCCGCGCACCTGTTCGGTGAGCTGGCCGGGACCGTGGACGAGGTCGTCACCGTCACCGCCGCGAACACCGACGAACCCATCGCTATCGTCGGCATGGCCTGCCGCCTGCCCGGCGGGGTCACCTCGCCGGAGCAGCTGTGGGAGTTCGTGGCCGAGGGCCGCGACGCGATCGGCGACTTCCCCGCCGACCGCGGCTGGGACGTCGCGGGCCTGCTCGACCCGACGGGCCGGCGCCCCGGCACCACCTACGTCGCCCGGGGCGGGTTCGTCTACGACGCGGGTGACTTCGACCCGGCGTTCTTCGGCGTTTCCCCGAAGGAAGCCCCGGCGATCGACCCGCAGCAGCGGCTGCTGCTCGAAGCGTCGTGGGAGGCGCTGGAGCGCGCCGGCATCGACCCGGTGTCGCTCAAGGGCAGCCCGACCGGCGTGTACGCGGGCGTGCAGTACCACGACTACGTGGGCGCGAACAGCGCCGGCTCGATCGTCACCGGCCGCGTGTCCTACACGCTGGGCCTCGAGGGCCCGTCGGTCAGCATCGACACCGCGTGCTCGTCTTCGCTGGTCGCGCTGCACATGGCGGCCCAGGCGCTGCGCGGCGGCGACTGCTCGCTCGCGCTGGCGGGCGGCGTCACGGTGATGGCGACGCCGGAGACGTTCGTCGAGTTCAGCCGTCAGCAGGGCCTCGCCCCGGACGGCCGCTGCAAGGTGTTCTCCGACGCCGCCGACGGCACGACCTGGTCCGAAGGCGTCGGTGTGCTGGTGCTCGAACGGCTTTCCGACGCCCGGCGCAACGGTCACCCGGTGCTCGCGGTCCTCAAGGGCAGCGCGATCAACCAGGACGGCACTTCCAACGGCCTCACCGCCCCCAACGGTCCCGCGCAGCAGCGCGTGATCCGCGCGGCGCTCGCCGACGCGGGCCTCGATCCGTCCGAAGTGGACGCCGTTGAAGCGCACGGCACGGGCACGAAGCTCGGCGACCCGATCGAAGTCCAGGCCCTGCTGGCCACCTACGGCGCGCAGGCCTCGGCCGACCGTCCACTGTGGGTCGGCTCGGTGAAGTCCAACATCGGACACACGCAGGCCGCGGCCGGCGCGGCGGGCGTGATCAAGATGATCCAGGCCATGCGCCACGGTGAGCTGCCCGCGACGCTGCACGTCGGCCGGCCGTCGAGTGAGATCGACTGGTCTTCCGGCGCGGTCCGGCCGCTCGTCGAACCGGTGAAGTGGCTGCCCAACGGGCACACGCGCCGCGCGGCCGTCTCGTCGTTCGGTGTCAGCGGCACCAACGCGCACGTGATCCTGGAGGAGGGCGACCGCACCGAGGTCGTCGCCACCGGAGTGCCGGAGCACGACGGCCCGGTCGCGTGGCCGGTGTCGGGCCGCGGCACCGCGGCACTGCGGGCGCGAGCCGAGCAGCTCATGTCCTACGTGGACGAAGACCCCGAGGGCAGCCTCGCCGACATCGGGCTGTCGCTGGCCACCACGCGCAGCGCGTTCGACCGTCGCGCGGTGCTGATCGGCAACCGGTCGCCGCAGTTCGTCCGCGGGCTCGCCGCGCTGGTCGACGAAGAGGAGGTCCGCGGCGTCGTCAGCGGCGTCACCACGTCGGGCCGCACGGCGTTCCTGTTCGCCGGCCAGGGTTCGCAGCGGGTGGAGATGGGCAAGCGGCTCGCCGAACAGCAGCCCGTCTTCGCCGCGGCCTACGACGAGGTCTGCGGCGAGCTCGACAAGCACCTCGATCGCCCGATTCGCGAAGTGATCGACAGCGGCGACGGACTCGACGAAACGCGCTACACGCAGCCCGCGCTGTTCGCGCTGGAAGTCGCGTTGTTCCGGCTGGTCCGCTCGTGGGGCGTGAAGCCCGACGTGCTGGCCGGCCACTCGATCGGCGAGGTCGCCGCCGCGCACTGCGCCGGCGTGCTCTCGCTGGCCGACGCCGCGAAACTGGTCGTCGCGCGCGGTGCGCTGATGCAGGCACTGCCGGCCGGCGGGGCGATGGTCGCGATCGAGGCGACGCCGGAGGCCGTGCGCGAAGCCGCGGGGGACACCGTGGACCTCGCGGCGGTGAACGGCCCGAGCGCCGTGGTGATCTCGGGTACGGCCGACGCCGTGGCCGCCGTCGCGGCGAAGTTCGAGCGCACCAAGCAACTGCGGGTCTCGCACGCGTTCCACTCGCGGCTCATGGACCCGATGCTCGCCGAGTTCCGCGCCGTCGCCGAGCAGCTCACCCACGCACAGCCGCGGATCCCGGTCATCTCGACCGTGACGGGCGAGCCGGCCGAGCTCACGGCGCCCGAGTACTGGGTGCGGCAGGTCCGCGAAGGCGTCCGCTTCCTCGACGCCGTCACCCGCGCCGCGGCCGACGGCGTCACGCGGTTCCTCGAACTGGGGCCGGACACCACGCTCACCGCGATGACCGACGGCTGCCTCGACGAGCGGCCCGAAGGCCTCGTACTGGCCGCGCTGCTGCACAAAGAGCAGGACGAAGCCGTCGCCGCGTTGACGGGGCTCGCGCAGCTGCACGTCAGCGGAGTCGACGTCGACTGGACCGCCGTCTACGAGCCGACGGGTGCGCGGCGGGTCGCCCTGCCGACCTACCCGTTCCAGCGGCAGCGCTACTGGCTCGAGAGCACGCCCTCGGCCGCCGGGCAGGAGGACCACCCGCTGCTGGGCTCGGCTCTCGAGCTGGCCGACGCCGAAGGCCTGCTGTTCTCCGGCCGGCTGTCCGTGGGCACGCACCCGTGGCTCGCCGGCCACGTCGTCGGCGGCTCGATCCTGTTCCCCGGCACCGGCTTCGTCGAGATGGCGATCCGCGCGGGCGACGAGGCGGGCTGCCCGCGGCTCGACGAGCTGACGCTCGAGTACCCGCTGGTGCTGCCCGAGCGCAGCGGCGTCCGCGTGCAGTTCGCGCTGAGCGCCCCGGACCGCAGTGGTACACGGACGTTCGCCGTCCACTCACGACCCGAAGGCGACGGGACGACGTGGACCCGGCACGCGACCGGCAAGCTCGCCAAGGCGGGCAAGACGGAGCAGTTCGACCTCGCCCAGTGGCCGCCCGCGGACGCCGAGGCGGTCCGGCTCGAGGGCACGTACGAGGAGCTGGCCGCCGACGGGCTGGCCTACGGACCGGCGTTCCGCGGGCTCGTCGCCGCGTGGCGGCGCGACGGCGAGGCGTTCGCCGAGGTCCAGCTCCCGGCGGCGGCCTCGGTGTCCGAAGTGGACCGCTACGGCATCCACCCGGCCGTACTCGACGCGGCGCTGCACACCATCGGCGTCTCCGGTGCGCTGGGCAGTGAGCCCGCGCTGCCGTTCGTGTGGGAGGGCGTGCGGCTGCACGCCGTCGGCGCGACGACGCTCCGGGTCCACGTAAAGCCGGTCGGCACCGGCGCGGTCGCGCTGGACATCGCCGACGGCACCGGGGCACCGGTCGTCTCCGTGGAGTCGCTGCTGCTGCGCCCGGTGTCGGCGGTGCCGCAGGCGGCCGCTCCGACCGGAGGCGACTCGCTGTTCCGCGTCGCGTGGGAGCAGACCGACCTCGACGCGGTCGCCGAAGTCACCGAGTGGACCGTGGTGGGCCCCGACCTCTTCGGCCTCACCGGCGAGCTCGGTGCGACCACGGCTGCCGGCTTCGCCGGCGCGTCGGGCCTGCTCGTGCTGTCCGCGGGCGGCGACGACGTGCACGCCGAACTGCACCGGGTCCTGGGGCTGCTGCAGGAGTTCCTGGCCACACCGGACGGAACGCTGCTGGTCGTGACCCGGGGCGCCGTCGCGACGGACGCGGACGAGAACCCCGATCCCGTCGGCGCGGCCGTGGCCGGGCTCGTGCGTTCGGCGCAGGCCGAGCACCCGGACCGCATCACGCTCGTGGACCTCGGCACCGGCACGCCGACCGGCCGGACGCTCGCCGCGGTGTCCGCTTCGGACGAACCGCAGGTCGCGCTACGCTCGGGTGCCGTGTTCGTGCCGCGGCTGCGGCGGGCGCCGGACGCGGCCGCCGCGCCCGTCTGGTCCGCCGAGGGCACCGTGCTCGTCACCGGCGCCACCGGCGCGCTGGGCACCGCGGTCGCTCGGCACCTCGTGGCCGAGCACGGCGTGCGCAGCCTGCTGCTGGTCAGCCGGCGCGGCCCGGACGCGCCGGGCGCGGCCGAGCTGCGGGCCGAACTGACCGCGCTGGGCGCCGACGTCACGCTCGCCGCCTGCGATGTGGCCGACCGCGACGCCGTCGCCGCGCTGCTGGCGGGCGTCGACCTCACCGCCGTGGTCCACGCGGCCGGTGTGCTCGACGACGGTGTGCTCACCTCGCTCACGCCCGACCGGCTCGACACGGTGCTGCGGCCCAAGGTCGACGCCGCCGCGACGCTGCACGAGCTCACCCACGAGCGGAACCTCACGGCGTTCGTGCTGTTCTCCTCGGCCGCCGGTGTGCTCGGCGCGCCGGGCCAGGGCAGCTACGCCGCCGCGAACGCCTACCTCGACGCGCTGGCCGCCCGCCGCCGCGCCGAGGGGCTCGCGGGCACCTCGCTCGCGTGGGGCCTGTGGGAGGGCGGCATGGGTGACGTCGTCCAGGACGCCGACGCGCACCGCATCGGCGAGACCGGCATCACCGCGCTGTCCACTGAGGACGGTCTGCGGCTGCTGGATTCGGCGGCGGGCGCGGCCGAAGCGCTCCTGGTGCCGATCGCGCTCGACACCCGGGTGCTGGCGGCTTCCAGCGCCGAGGACCTCCCGGCCGTGCTGCGGGAGTTCGCCGACGCCCCGGGCCGCCGGGCGGCGCAGGACGCGGCGGAGGAATCGGAATCCCTGGCGCAGAAGCTGGCGGCCCTGCCGCCGGGGAAGCGCGCACCGCACGTGCTCGCGCTGGTGCGCGGCCACGCGGCCGCGCTGCTCGGCCACGCCGGGCCGGAGGTGGTGGAGGCGGACCGCTCGTTCAACGAGGTCGGCTTCGACTCCTTGTCCGCCACGGGCTTCCGCAACAAGCTGAGCCTCGTCACGGGGCTGAAGCTGCCCGTGAGCCTCATCTTCGACCACCCGACCCCGCGGATCCTCGCCGAGCACCTCGTCGCCGAGCTGGCGCCGGTGCCCGCCGAAGCGGCGCCCGTCGTCGAGGACCCGGAGGACGAGCAGCCGGCCGTCGCTGAGGCGGCGATCGACGAGCTCGACGCCGACGCCCTGATCAGCCTGGCGATCGGGGGTGGTGACGACGATTGAACGAGGTCAGCGTCGACCCCCTGACTCCGCTCAACCAGGCCATTATTACCGCCGGCAGCACGCCCCGTGGCCCACTGGATACGCACAGTTTCCCGAGCTCCTCGCCGGATTCCCCCGCGAGAAGTTCCTTCGAGCTCGACCCCAACGAGGAGAGGTAACCGATGGTCACCGGCTACGCGATAGAAGCACGGGGGCTGCGCAAGTCCTACGGAGAAGTCGCCGTGCTCGAAAGCGTCGACCTCAGCGTGGAGCGGGGCACGATGTTCGCGCTCCTGGGGCCCAACGGCGCCGGCAAGACCACGACCGTGCGGATCCTCAGCACGCTCCTGGAGGCCGACGGCGGCACCGTCACCGTCAACGGCCACGACCTCAACGGCTCCAAGCGCAAGGTGCGCGAGCAGATCGGGCTCACCGGCCAGGACACGGCCGTCGACGAGCTGCTCACCGGGCGCGAGAACCTGGAGATGATGGCGCGCCTGTTCCACCTCTCGCCCGCCGCGGCGAAGGCGCGCGCCACGGAGCTGCTCGGGCAGTTCGACCTCGTGGACGCGGCCACGAGGCAGGTCAAGACGTACTCCGGTGGCATGCGCCGCCGGCTGGACCTGGCCATCAGCCTCATCACGACGCCGCCGGTGCTGTTCCTCGACGAGCCGACCACCGGTCTCGACCCGCGCAGCCGCTCGGCGATGTGGGACGCGATCCGGCAGCTGCTCGACGGCGGCACCACGATCCTGCTCACCACCCAGTACCTCGACGAAGCCGACCAGCTCGCCGACCGCATCGCGGTGATCGACAAGGGCCGCGTGGTCGCCGAAGGCACGGCGGCCGAGCTCAAGCGCCGGGTCGGCACCGAGCGCCTCAAGCTCACCTTCGGCACCGCGGTGGAGGCGGACCGGGCGCACACCGTCGTCGACGGCGTGCTGCTCGACGCGGCGGTGAGCATCGCGGTCGAGCACCCCGAGCACGTGCGGCGGGTGCTCAACCAGGTCGCCGACGCCGGCCTCGAACCCACCGGGGTCGAGCTGTCCGCACCGACCCTCGACGACGTGTTCCACACCCTTACCTCGACCGCGGGAGAGAAGTGATGACCCAGACCCTGTCGAGGGAGACGGAGGGGACGCCCATCCCCGCCACTCCCACCCGTTCGGCGCTGTCGCTCGCGGTGTCCGACTACCGGGTGCTGATCGGGCGCAACCTGAAGCACATCACCCGCAACCCCGAGATGCTGATCCAGGCCGTCTCGCTGCCGATCGTGCTGCTCCTGCTGTTCCGCTTCATGTTCGGCGGCGCGATCAACCTGTCCGGCCTGGCCTACATCGACTACCTGGTGCCGGGCCTGGTCGTGATCAGCATCGGCTTCAACTCGACGTCCACTGTGGTCGGTGTCGCCGCCGACCTCACCAACGGGCTCGTGGAACGCTTCCGCTCCATGCCGATGGCGGGTTCGGCCGTGCTGGTCGGGCACGTGGTGTCGGGGGTGCTGCGTAGCCTGCTCTCACTCGTGGTGATGGTGGCTTTCGGTCTCGCGATCGGCTTCCGCCCCGGCGGCGGTGTCCTCGGCTGGCTGGGCGCGGTCGGCCTGCTGGTGCTGTTCGCGGCCGGCGTGTTCTGGCTCGCCAGCCTGGTGGGCTCGATCGCCAAGACCGTCGAAGGCGCGGGTGGCCTGGGCATGATCTTCGTGTTCGTGCCCTACGCCACCAGCGCGCTGGTGCCGACCGCGTCGATGCCCAGCGTCCTGCGGGTCATCGTGGACAACCAGCCGGTGACGGTGCTGATCGACGCGGTCCGCGCACTGATGAGCGGCTCCGCGGTGGGCGCCACGGGCTGGCTCGCGCTGGCCTGGTGGATCCCGATCACAGCGCTGGCGGCGTTCCTGACAGTCCGGAAGTTCCAGCAGCGGTCCAACTCCTGAGCTTTCGGCACGATTCGAGGGGCGGCCCGCTGCCGGCGGGCCGCCCCCTCGGCGTGCGCGGCCACAAGGTCGACTTTAGGTCGGTCGGGCACTCTGCGTTGAGCAGCCCAGGCCAGTGCGTGAAGTGAGGTGGCGTGATGCCGGCCCGGATCGACGAGTTGCCGTCCGATGTCCTCGACCGGTGGCTCGCACCGCTGGTGGACGATCCGGCCGGCGCCGTGGCGTTCCTCGCCGAGGTGACCGGCCGCGTCGCTCGCCGCAGAGGTGGTGGCCACGTCCTCGTCCTCGGCGGCGGCCCGGTGGCCGACGCCCTGGCGGGCGAGGACTACGCGGTCACCGTGGCACACCTCGAGCACGGCCTGCCCACCGGCCTGCGCTTCGACGCGGTCTACGCGGGTGCGGACGCGCTCGCCCGGCTCCGTGGCCAACGTGATCAGCTGCGTGCTGTGCGCCGCTTGGCGGGGCTTCTGCGCCCGGGCGGTGCTTTGGTGGTGCAGGGGCGGCAGCCGGATCCGGCTCGGTGGGCGTCGGATGCGTGGGTGCGTGAGGTGGATTGTGTTCGCCAGACGGTGCTGTTGGCGGGAGCCGAGATGCCGTTGCGGTACGTGTGGCCCACGGAGCTGGATCTGATGGCGGAGTTGGCGGAGCTGGCATTGGATTCTCGGTGGGGTGGCTGGTGTGGCGAGCCCGTCGAGTGCGGTGGGCCGGTCGTCTCGGTCTACCGCAGCTGAGCCCGCCCATCCCGCCACGCGCCCTTTGGCGTGGGGTGCGTGGGATGCACCGAACGCCACGGGGGACGCTTGCCGCCCAGCTGTCGCCCGGGTGAGCGCGAGCCCCCGACAAGAAAGGCCCGGCCACTGTGGAGCACAGTGGCCGGGCCGTTCTTGCGGGAAGGGGTCTGGGGTTCAGACCGCGTCCGACATCTCGCCGACGAGGATGCTGTGGTGCAGCTTCCGCAGCGAGCTGCCCGGCTCGATCCCCAGCTGCTGCACCAGGTTCTGCCGCGCCGACGCGAACGTCTCGAGCGCCTCCGCCCGCCGGTTCGATCGCAGGAGCGCGGTCATCAGGTACTCGTAGAAGGTCTCGCGCAACGTGTGTTCCTTCGCCAGCGCCGAGAGCTGTCCGACGACCTCGCGGTGGTGCCCGATGAGCAGCTCCGTCTCCATCAGCAGCTCCAGGCACTCCAACCGGCTCTCCTCGAGCAGGGTGGCGTACCCCTGCACGTCGGGCGAGTCGGTGAAGCCACCGAACGCCGGCCCACGCCACTGGTTCGCGGCATCCCGCAGTACCGCGGCCGCCTGGCCGTAGCCGCGGTCCGAGTGCAGGGCGCGGCCCTGCTGGTACAGGCGCGTGAACCGGTCGGCGTCCAGTTCGTCGATGCCGACGTGCAGAGAGTAGCCGCGTGGGCTCGTCACGACGGGGCTGTCCTCGGCGTCGGCCGAGGTCCCGCGCAGGAGCTTGCGCAGCTGTGACACGTACACGTAGAGCGCGGCGCTCGCGCGCGCCGGTGGGTTCTCGCCCCAGATCTCGCCGATGAGGTGCTCGGCGGTGACGACCTGGTTGTTCTTGGCGAGCAGCACGGCGAACAGCGTTTCGATCTTGCGCGCCCTGGGTGCGCGGACACCGGGGCGGCCGCTGACCCTGATCTGCCCGAGAATTTCGTAGTTCATCATGAGTGCCCTCCGCGTCGTCGGGGAGCCGGCTCCGGCGGCGCCCCCAGCGCCCCTGCCTGCCGGTGTTGCCCGGCTCCACGTGAGCAACTTACCAAACCGGGAGGTCGGTTTTCAAGACAAAACCGGGAGGTCGGTCTGTTTTGATCAAGAGCAACTGCCTGCATCGAGGCCGGAACCCTTGGATGCGCGCGAAATTCTTGTAAACCGGGCGGTTGGTATCTTATGCTGCACGAGCCCGAGACGGGCCCGAGGGACGGGGAAGACGGTGACGAAGCAGGCGCGCGCGGAGCAGACTCGGCTCCAGCTGCTCGAAGCGGCCGCCGAGCTGCTGCACCGCGACGGCTACGCGGCCACCAGCATGGTGGACATCGCGCGCCAGGCCGGGGTCACCAAGGGTGGCCTGTACTTCCACTTCACCTCGAAGGACGACGTCTGCGACGAGGTCCAGGCCGCTGCCGTCGCCGTCCTGGCCGACCACGTGCGGTGGATCGACCGCAGGATCACCGCGCCGCCGCCGTCGCTGCGCCGGCTCGCCGAGCTGAGCCGGGCGCTCATGCACTGGCTCGGCGCGGATCCGAAGGTGGGCGCGAGCTTCCGGCTGGCCAGGGAGATGGGCGCGAAGGACGTGCGCTTCGTGGTGTTCGTGCGCGCGTGGCTCGCGGAAGTCCGCCGTTATGTCGCCGAAGCGGACGAGGCTGGTGAGCTCAGTGCGGGCGTGCTGCCCGACATGGCGTCGCTGCTGGTGGTGGTCCTCTGCGTCGGCCTCGAGTCCGTGGTCGGGAGCGGCGCGGTTCCGGCGGACATCGATCTCGAGCGCACGCTGACCGAGCTGTGGCGCGTGATCGAGCTGGCCGAGCCGGTCGCGGCCCGTCGAAGCTGAAACCCGCTTCAGGCGGGGGTTTTCCCGACCTCGGGTGAGCCCGCCGGGTCGAACTTCTGCACGCGGCGAGGCGCAGCGATCGACGGCAGCAGCGTTGCCCACATGAACGTGACGCGCTCGCGCAGGTCGGTGCGGCCGGTCAGCACCTGGGAGCTCAGCTGGATTCCGGTGAACGCGGAGACGACGTGCTGCGCGAGGTCGTGGGCGTTGACCTCCTTGCGCACGTCGCCGGCTGCCTTCGCGGCCAGCAAGCACGCGTGCACGAGGTCGATCCACTGCTTGTAGGCACTCGCCGCCGGCGTGACGAACGAACCCTGCTCGATCACGAGCCGGATGCTCGCGCGCACGTGGACGTCGTTCTGCAGGCCCGTGGCCAGGGTGTGGCACCAGTCGATCACCGTCTGCAGACCTGGGTTCTCCAGCAACGGTGACGAGTCCAGCACGCCGAACTGCTCCTGCATCAGGGCGTCGGCGAGGTCTTCCTTGGACTTGAAGTGAAAGTAGAGCGCGCCCTTGGTCACACCCGCCTCGGCCAGGATGTCGGACAGGCTCGCGCCGAGGAAGCCCACCGCGTCGAACCGCGAAGCCGCGGCCGTGAGGATGGTCCTGCGAGTCTGCTCAGCACGTTCCTGGCGCGCCACACCTTGCTCCTTCGCTGCACGAGTGGGGTCCGGCACGGACCGGGCGAGTCATCAGTGTAGCCGCCGGCCCGGCGTAGAGCCAGAGAAAAAAACCGGTAGGTAGGTATGGTTTTGGCTCGCCAGTTCCGCTAGAAATTGAGCGGGGGAGTACTGGGGAAAAAAACTTTCTGGGAGGACCGATGGTCGGCACATTGCTTCAGGAGACCACCAGGACAACATCCACCGAAACGATCGATGAAACTCCGGCGAAGAGGCCGGTCGACTTCCAGCAGACCATTCCGCGCAGCCTCGTGCACCGCGCGGCCGTCTCGGAAGTCTTCGTCACCGACCTGAACATCCTGGGTCCGGGCCGCTTCGAAGTCGGTGCGCAGTGGCCGCGCCGGCACGGCTTCTTCGGCCCGCGCACACCCGCTTCGCACGACCCGATGCTGTACACCGAGACCTGCCGGCAGGCCGGGATGCTGCTCGCGCACCGCGCGTACGGCGTGCCGCTCGGGTACAACTTCCTGTCCGATCACAAGGCCTACGACGTCGACTTCGCCGGGCTGGCCACCGACTGCCGGCCGGTCGACGTGGTGCTGCAGATCAGCGCGCACGACATCGCCTACCGCGGTAAGAACGTCGGCGGCATGCGGTTCGAGTTCGACGTGTTCCGCGACGGCGAGCACATCGGCACCGGCTCCGAGCGCTGGCGCTGCGTGTCCTCCGCGGTCTACCGCCGGGTCCGCGGCGAGCACTTCGCGGCGACTCCGTTCCAGGTCACGGTGCTGCCGACCGTCGAACCGGCCACGGTCGGCCGCTACGACGCGCACGACGTGCTGGTGGCCGCGACCGAGCAGCAGGGCCACTGGGTGCTGCAGTTCGACCCGGACCACGCCGTGCTGTTCGACCACGCGGTGGACCACGTGCCGGGCATGGTGCTGGGCGAGGCCGCACGCCAGGCGGCGCTGCTCACCGTCGGCGATCCGCACGCGCTGCCGCTGCGCGCGGAGTTCGAGTTCCGCTCCTACGTGGAGTTCGACGCCGAGTGCCGGATCCGGGCCGAGGAACTGGCTCCGGCCGACGACGGCACCCGCCTGGTGCGGGTCGACTTCGAGCAGAACGGCGACACCGTGATGGCGACCGAGCTGGCGATGCGCCTGTCATGACTGCCGACCTGGGGGCGGTCAGTACGACGGACATCCTGGTGACGGGAGCCACCGGCTTCATCGGCTCGGCGGTGGTGCGTGAGCTCGTCGCGCGCGGGTTCGGTCCGCGGGTACGGGCCCTCGCGCGGCGGCCGGTGCCCGGCTGGATGGCGGACGCGGGCGTGCGCGTCGTCGCCGGCGATCTCACCGATCCGGCGAGCCTGCGCGGCGCCTGCACGGGGGCCACCACCCTCGTGCACCTCGCGGCGCAGGTGGGTGGGGACGCGCAGCTGTGCACGGCCGTCAACGAGGACGGCACGCGCGCGCTCCTGGCGGAGGCCGCGCGGGCCGGCACCACGCGCGTGCTCCACCTGAGCACGTGCGCGGTGTACCGCGACGGCGAACACCGCGGTGCGGCGGAATCCGTGCTCGAGCCAGGGGCGGCACCGAACACCGGCCCGGCGGCAGCCGGCGGGCGGACCGGTGCGGACGGTGGTCCTGGAGCCGGTCGATCCGGTTCGACCCCGGATCCGGTCGCCGGTCCGGCGGGAGCCGCGCTGGTCTGTGACCCGGCCTCGGCCACGAGCCGCAGCCGGCTCGCGGCCGAGCGCCTGGTCCGGGCGGCCGGGGGTGTGGTCCTGCGGCCGCACCTGGTCTACGGGCCGGGCGACCGGCACGTCGTCCCGGCACTGGTGCGGTGGCTGCGCGCGGTCCCGGCCTGGGCCGCGGGTGGCGGCGCGCGCACGTCGGTCGTCTCGGTGACGGACCTCGCGACGGTCGTCGCCGCGCTGGTCCGGACCCCGGCGGCGCCCGGCGAGGTGTTCCACGTGGCCGATCCGCGGCCGGTTCGCGTGCGGCAGCTGGTCACCGCCGTGTGCGAGCTGCTCGGTGAGCCCGTCCCCGAGGCGGACCTGCCGGTCGAGGAGCACCGCGCGCGCACCCGCGCGGCCCTGCCGTGGCTGAGCGAGCACCAGTTTTCGCTGCTCACGCGCGACCACTGGTACGAGAGCGGCCGCGTCTGGACCACCACGGGCGTTGCGCCGGGACCGGGCCTCGCCCGGCGCCTGGCCGACGCCGCGGACTGGTACCGCGAATCACTCGGCACTGTTTCGGCGGTGCATTAACGGAATATCGAAGATCGAATTGAGCGGACCGTGTCCGCGTGAATTCGCACCGCAATTTCGATCATGACGGCCGCCCGGAATTCGACCGGGCGGCCGTCGGCGTTGCGGGGTGGAGAATGATCGTCGCCATGTCCCGACGCGAGCTCGTCGTGCTCGGCTCGGCGAGCCAGACACCGACCCGCCACCGCAACCACAACGGTTACCTCCTCCGCTTCGACACCGACGGCCTGCTCTTCGACCCGGGTGAGGGCACGCAGCGCCAGATGGCCCACGCCGGTGTGGCGGCCAACGAACTCACCCGCATCTGCGTCACCCACTTCCACGGCGACCACAGCCTCGGCCTGGCCGGCGTGCTGCAGCGCCTGTCGCTCGACACCGTCGCGCACCCCGTGCACTGCCACTACCCCGCCTCCGGCCAGACGTACTTCGACCGGCTGCGGTACTCGACCGTCTACCACGAGCGGGCGGAGATCGTGCCCGCTCCGGTCGGCGAGGGCTGGCGCGACGGGCCGCTGACGGTGTTCCCGCTCGACCACCGCATCGACTGCTTCGGCTACCGGTACACCGAACCCGACGGCATCCGCATGCTCCCCGATCGCCTCGAGGCCGCCGGTGTTCGCGGTCCCGCCATCGGCCGGCTCAAGGAAGAGGGTTCGCTGGAGGTCGACGGCCGCACCGTGCACGTCGCGGACGTGAGCCGGCCGAAACCCGGCCAGGTCGTCGCGTTCGTCATGGACACCCGGCTGTGCGCGGGTGCCGTCGCCTGCGCGCGGGACGCGGACCTGCTCGTCGCCGAGTCGACCTTCCGCGCCGCCGACGCCGATCTCGCCACCCGCTACGGCCACCTCACCAGTGCCGACGCCGGCCGGATCGCCGCGGAGGCGGGCGCCCGCAAGCTCGTGCTGACCCACTTCTCGCAGCGCTACCCCTACGAAGAAGCCGATGCGTTCGGGGAAGAAGCGGCGCGGGAGTTCGACGGGGAGATCGTCGTGGCCCGGGATTTCGACGTGATCCCGCTGCCGCGCCGCCGGTGAGTCACACCGAAGACGGCAGCCCGAACAGCGGGAAGTGCTCCGCGCCCAGGAACGACGTCAGCGCTGCGATCCGCGAGTCCCGCAGCGTGAGCACGGTGATGCCGAACGCCGTGAACGGGCCCGCGCCTTCGTGGCGGAGGTAGAACGCGACGGCGGGCTGGGCGTTCGCGGTGACGAGGCGGTAGCGCCACGAACCACAAGCGGTGAGCGGCACGCGAACGGCGAAGCCGCGCACGTCGGCCAGACCGCGGTACCACTCGGGAGCCGGTGGCATGGACCAGGTGACGTCTTCGGTCAGCAGCGCCACGAGCGCGTCGGCGTCCCCGTCGGCGAGCGCGTCCGCGAAGGCGGTGGCGATCGCGCGGACGTCGGCATCAGGAGCCGCCGGCGCGTGCGAAGGCACCAGCCGGCGGGCGCGCTGCAAGGCGCTGTTCACCGAAGCCGTGCTCGTGTCCATCACCGAAGCGATCTCCGCGGCCGAGAAGCCGAGCACCTCGAACAGCAGCAGTGCCGCCCGCTGGTTGCCCGGCAGGTGCTGCAGCGCGGCGACGAACGCCAGCTCCACGGCCTCGCGTTCCTCGTAGCGCGCTTCAGGTCCGGCGTCCGGGTAGGGGCCGAGCCAGCGGACGTCCTCGGGCGCGTCCCCGGCGGGGCCGAAGTCCACGGGCAGCGCGCGGCGGCCGCGGGCGGCGACCAGGTCCAGGCACGTGCGCGTGGTGACCGTGTAGAGCCACGACCGCAGTGAGCTGCGTCCCTCGAACCCGGCCAGCCCGCGCCACGCGCGCAGCAGCGCGTCCTGCAGGGCGTCGTCGGCGTCGTGGACCGAGCCGAGCATGCGATAGCAGTGCGCGTGCAGCTCCCCCCGCAACGGCTCGACCGCGCGCGTGAACGCAGCGTCGTCACCGGCGTGCGCCAGGGCCAGCTCCGCGAGTTCGCTCACGAACGATGATTCTGCCGCCCCGCCGGAGTCTCCTCTGTGCAACGACCCATCGAAGGAGGACTCATGACCCCGGTCTGGTTCGACGTCTCGACCCCCGACGCCGCCCGCGCCCGCCGGTTCTACGGCGAGCTGTTCGGCTGGCCCGTGACCGCGATCGACGGCACCTACGCGCTGATCGGCGAGCCCGCCGCGCCCAGCGGCGGCATCGGGCAAGCCGGTCCGGACAGCCCGTACGTGGGGCTCGTCGTGTACTTCGACGTGCCCAGCCTCGAAGAAGCCCTGGACAAGGCCGAGGAGCTCGGCGGCAAGCGGACGCTCGACCCCGTCGGCCTGCCCGACGGGAACCGCATGGCCGTGTTCACCGATCCCGACGGGAATCCAGTCGGGTTGCGGCAGCTGGCGTGACGCGGGCCGTCGGCGTGTCGGTGTCCTGGTGGCCGGGGCACGCCGGCGGCCGTGCCAGACTCGCCTGCGATGTACACGCCGTCCGATCTCGCCGACCTGCTCGAGTGCGAGCACCGGAGCATCCTCACCCAGGCGCTGGCGGCGGGGCTGCCCGGCGCGCCGCGGCCCGGTTCGGGACCCGATCAGCTGGCCGTGAAACACGGCCGGGCGCACGAAGAAGCGACGCTCGGCCGGCTGCGAGCCGAACGCACGGTCGTCGAGATCGACGAACGCGACCCGGCCGTCGCGGCCAAGGCGACGGAAGAAGCGTTGCGGGCGGGCGCGCCGGTCGTGTACCAGGCCGTGTTCCACGACGGCGAGTTCTCTGGCCGTGCCGATTTCCTGCTGCGCGACGACGAAGGCCGCTACGAGGTCTACGACACCAAGCTCGCGCGGCACGCGAAGCCGTCGGCCGTGGTGCAGCTGAGCGCGTACGCCGAGGCGCTGCGCCGCGCCGGGTGGCCGGCCGGGCCGAACATGCACCTGCTGCTCGGCGACGGCACCACGCGCACGCTGCGCGTCGACGACTTCCTGCCGCTGCTCGACCGCCTGCGCGCGCGGCTGCGCGACCGGCCGGCGCGGCTGCCCGGGCAGCTGTGGGCCGACGAACGGCCGGCGTGCGCCGCGTGCCGCTTCGCGCAGCACTGCTCGACGGCGCGGGAAGCGGACCGCGACCTGTCGCTCGTCGCCGGGATGCGCGGCGACCAGCGGCGCAAGCTCGTGACGGCCGGGCTCGCCACGATCGACAAGCTCGCCGCCGCCGGTCCGGACGACCGGCCGCGCGACATGTCCGCGAGCACGTACACCTCGTTGCGCGCGCAGGCCGCGATCCAGGTGCGCCAGGACGAAACGGGCGAGCTCGCCTACGAGGTGATCGATCCCGCGGCGCTGGCCGAGCTGCCGCCGCCGAACCCGGGTGACGTGTTCTTCGACATGGAGGGCGACCCGTACGCGCTCGCGGGCACGGGGCTGGAGTACCTGTTCGGGGCTGTGACGCCGGACGGGGAGTTCGTGCCGTTCTGGGCGCACAACCGGGCGCAGGAGAAGAAGGCGTTCGAGGACTTCGTCGACTTCGCCGTCGCGCGGCTGGCCGAGCACCCCGGCGCGCACGTCTACCACTACGCGCCGTACGAGGTCACGGCGATCAAACGGCTCGCCGCCGTGCACGGCACGCGCGAGGAGGCCGTCGACGCGCTGCTGCGCACCGGTGCGCTGGTGGACCTGTACGCGGTGGTGCGCAAGGCGTTGCGGGTCGGGCAGCGGTCGTACTCGATCAAGTACCTCGAGCCGCTCTACATGCCCGCCGCGCGCGAGGGTGACGTGAAGACGGCCGTCTCCAGCATCGAGGCCTATGAGGACTACCTCACGCTCACGGCCGCCGGCGAGCCCGCGCAGGCCGCCGAGGTGCTGCGCGGCATCGGCGACTACAACGAGTACGACTGCGTGTCCACGTTGCGGCTGCTGGAGTTCCTGCACCGCGTGCGCGAAGAAGAGGGCATCGAGCTCGCGACACCGGAGCCGGAGTCCGAAGTGGACGCTCTGCTGCGCGAGACCGAGGAGGACGTCGCCGCCGAGCGCCGCGCCGAGCGGGCGGCCGCGCTGGCGGCGCTCGTGGACCCGTTGCTCGAGGGCCTGCCCGACGACCCGGCGGACTTCACGCCGGACGACCGGGCCCGTGCGCTGCTCGCCGCGTCCGTCGGTTACCACCGGCGCGAGACCAACCCGGCGTGGTGGGAGTTCTTCCGCCAGCTGGCCGCGCCGCTGGGTGACCTCGAGGTGGACACGACGTGCGCCGTGCCCGTGTCCATGTCGATCGGTGAGTGGGTGCCGCCGTCGGGACGGCTGCGCACGGCGAAGCGGACGCTCGTGCTCGCGTGCGACCCGGACCGCCCGCACCCCTTCGCGCCCGGTGACGACGTGCGCTTGCGCTACGGCGCGGACGCGCGGGATGCGAAGGTGGTGGCGTCGTCGGCGGTCGAGCTGACGCTGGAGGAGAGCAGCGCGCCCGACGCGACCTCGAACGACCGCCCCGCCGCGGTGCTGCCGGGCAGCCCCGTGCGGCCGGCGCCGAAGGACGAGGCCGTCGCGGACCTCGCGCGGCTGGTGGGCGAGACGCTGCCGGAGCTCCCGCGGCACCCGGGCGTGGACCTGTTGCGCGCCTCGGCGCCGCGACTGCGCGGCGGCGGCCCGTTGCCGGCTCCCGGTGAGGACCTCGTCGCGACGGTGCTCGAGGCCGTCGACGCGCTCGACGGTTCGGTGCTCGCGGTGCAGGGTCCGCCGGGCGCGGGGAAGACGTACCTGGCGGGGAAGCTGATCGCGCACCTGGTGCGCTCGGGCAAGACGGTCGGCGTGACGTCGAACAGCCACAAGGCCGTGGAGAACGTGCTGTCGGCCACGCTGGGCAACGCGCCTTCGCTGGCGTGCGCCAAGCGGGCGAAGCGCACGCCGGATCCCGCCGCGCCGTGGGAGCAGCCGAAGAACAACAACGCGCTGGTGCGCTGGCGCGAAGAGCACGACGGCGGCCACCTCGTGGGCGGCACGGCGTGGACGTTCGCGAACGCCGCGGTGCGCGCGGAGCCGTTCGACGTGCTGGTGATCGACGAGGCGGGCCAGTTCGCGCTGGCCGACGCGCTGGCCGTGTCGATGTGCGCGAAGAACGTGGTGCTGCTGGGCGATCCGCAGCAGCTGCCGCAGGTCGTGCAGGGCACGCACCCGGCCGGCGCCGAGGCGTCGGCGCTCGGGCACCTCATCGGCGACGCCGACATCATCCCGCCGTCGCTGGGCTACTTCCTGGACCAGACGCGGCGGATGCACCCGGCGGTGTGCGCGCCGGTGTCACGGCTGTCGTACGCGGGGTTGCTGCACTCGCACCCGTCGGCATCGCGCTCGATCGACGGCTTCGCCTCGGGTCTGTACCTGTCGCAGGTCGACCACCGGGGGAACACGACGCGGTCGGTGGAGGAGGCGGCTGAGGTCGTGTCGGTGATCTCGTCGCTGCACGGGCGCTCGTGGCAGGGCCGCCCGCTGACCGACGAGGACTTCCTCGTGGTGGCGCCGTACAACCTCCAGGCCCGCGTCGTCACCCGCGCCCTGGCCGACGCCGGGTACGGCGACGTGCGCGTGGGGACGGTCGACCGGTTCCAGGGCCAGGAAGCGCCGGTGGTGGTGACGACCATGACGTCGTCGTCCGCGGTGGACCTCCCGCGCGGGCTGGACTTCCTGCTGTCGCGCAACCGGCTGAACGTGGCGCTGTCGCGGGCGCAGTCCGTGGCCGTGCTCGTGTGCTCCCCGCACCTGCTCGAGGCCGACATCCGCACCGTCGACCAGATGCGGCTGGTGTCGGGGATGCTCGGGTTGCTGCAGGACGCGCTGCCCTGGCCGGGCTGAACGCGGGCGTGCCCCCGCTCCCGCCGCTGCGGAGGGGGAGCTCGCGCGGTCCGGGAACGGGGGCACTCGATCCCGCCCGCGCCGCGCCGATGGGGGGCCGGCGGGTGCGAGCGGGAGTTCTTCCTGTGGTGGCTGGATGCGCCCGCTCCCGCCGCGGCAGTGGGAGTCCGGCGGCAGGAGCAGGCAGCACATGAGCCCGTCCCGCGCTGCCGTGGGGCGGGGCGCAGCGGGGCGGGGTGGTCCGGGGGTTGGTGTTCGAGGGGCGTCGTTTGCGGCCGGCGCGGAGGGTCGCCTCTCGGCGAGTGGCGCGACCCGGGGCCTTGCGGCTGTCCGGGAGGGCGATGGGTGGAGCCCGGGGACACCACCGCACCGGCAGTCAGTTGTAACGCTGTCCGGCCGCGGATATTCCGCCGATCCACAGTGGACGTCGAAGAGGGTGCTCCCGCTCTCTGCTCCGCCGGCTGGGGGTCCGGCGGGCGAGAGCAGGAGCACTGGCGCCCGCCCCGCGCCGCGTGGGGGAGCGCAAGGCGACGGGACGGGTGGCTAGCGGTGCCGGCACGGGGGTCGCCTCTCGGCGAGTGGCGCGACCCGGGGCCTTGCGGCTATCCGGGAAGGCAAGAGGTGAGGCCCGGGGACCCCTCCGTACCGACACCCTGTACAACGCGCCGGGGCCGCGAATGTTCCGCCGCCGCGAAGTGACGTGGGTCGCGACCGCCTGCGTGAGTGATCGCTGACGGAGTTGACGGTACACCGCTGTACCCCGAAACCACCCGAGTCCTCTTCGGACACTCATCCTCGCAGCTCCGGCTCGCGCTCCACCCGTCTTGAGTTTTTATGTGGCCCCCTGGGCGCGGAAGGGGGACTACCAGGGGGCCTGGCCCGCCGCCCGGTCGGGGGAATGTCGAGGCGGAGCGGGTTGACGCAGACACTAGCGGTAGAAGTCGATCTAGGATCAGTCCACGAAACGGTGAACCAGGTGAAGGTTTCATTGACGCTTGGTGATCATCTCAGGTGAGCGGTCTGGCGGGGTTTGTCCACAGCCCCCGCGAGTTGTGGACAGCTTCGTGGCTGCGGGCTCGCTCGCCGTTTCCCGTCGGTGGCCGCCGGTAGAATGGGTCTGGGGACGCCCCCCTCGGGAGGGCGGGGGCTTGTCTCCGGCCGGATGGGGCGGGGCAGAACGGGATTCGGTGCCGGCTTCGCTCGGAAGGGCGTTGGGTCGGAGGTGCAGCGGCGCGCACAAAGAACCCCGGTCCGCGCGGCATGCAGGCTCGCTTGGCGACACGGCCGCTGACTGATAGGTCTCGTAACGTGGGTGCCGGCCATCGATGCCCAACGCGGTGACCACTCACGGCAAGCGAACGGCATAGTGGACGAGCAGCGGTTTCGGGTGTTCCTCGGCCTGGATGTCGGCAAGGGCGAGCATCACGCGGTCGGTCTCGACCCCAAGGGAAACGGCTACAGGACGGCCGCTGCCCAATAGCGACCCGAAACTGCGACGTCGTCGACGAGCTCGGCGGGCACGGAACGCTGCTCGGCGCGGTCGACCGGCCGGCCACGACGAGCAGCGTTGCCGGTCGCGGTCGCGCGCACCGCCGGTCATCAGGTCGCCTGCCTGCCGGGCCGGCCATGCGGCGCATCGCCCATCTCTACCGGGGCCGTGCCAAGACCGATGCCCGGGATGCGTTCATCATCGCCGGCGCGGCCTGCTCCATGCTGCACACGCTCCGGCCGGCCGATGTCGGCGACGACGCCTGGCCGAGTTGGACGTGCTGGTCGGGTTCGGTGATGGTCTAGCCGGCGAGGCCACCCGAATCGCCAGCCGCATCCGCGGCTTGCTCTCCGGCATTCATCCCGCCCTCGAGCGAGCTACAAGCCCAGGATCGCTCATATCGCGGTGCCGAAAATCCTGTCGCATTGCGGCGGCCCGACCGGCATCGCCAGCGCCGGGTGCCGCAACCTCATCACGATCGGGCACCGCGCACACGCCTCGCACGGGCGAGAACCCGGTCGAGGCGATCATGACTGCTCTCGGCGAGCAGACCGTGCCGGACGTCGTAGTCGAAGGCGACGTGCCAGCCGCGGCGGGCGGCGAGGCGGGAGACGTGAGGTTCGTATGTCGTTCCGGGCATCGCCGATGCGGACCCGGTCCTGCCTTGGCTGGCGGGCAGCCTGAAAACCGTCGTGCAGCAACGCAAGCAGGTCGCTGACCAGGCTGAGGGGGTTCTTGATGCGCACCCTCTTGCCGGGGTCCTGACCCCGATGCCCGGCGCCGCGGCGTGACAACCACGTAGGAACACCCGCTCGGGAAGGTGGGGGCTTGTCTCCGGCCGGACGGAGCGAGCCAGAACGGGATTCGGCGTCGGCTCCGCTCGGATGTGCGTCGGGTCGGCCGCGCGGAGGCGCGCTCACACAACCGTCTTGCGCATGCGGCAGTTGGGCTCGCCCAAGGGCCGCGGCCACGGCCGTTCGGAATGGCTCATCGGCATCAATCGGTGTCGCGAGCGCTCAGCGGTCTGCCGAATCGGGCGGGGACTGGCCCGACTTCGGCTCGGGGTGCGAGCTGTGCGCGGGAAGCGGTTCAAGAGGCCGCACGGCCGGCGGCGCGTCACGAGGAGCAAACCGTGGTCTCGTGGGGCCGTCGCGGCGCCGGACTTTCGGTAGGTCGCTTGCGAACGGCCCCGATGCGGCACTCAACCGCTGCCGCGCACGCCGGTCCGCGGAACTCAAGCCACCCGCACATCCACCCCAGCCTGACGGAACTGCTCCACCACCTCGTCCGGCGCCTCTCCATCGGTCACCAGCACGTCGACGTCCTCGATGCCGCACACGGTCGCCAGTGCGGTGCGGGAGAACTTCGCGCTTTCGGCCACCAGCACCGTCCGGCGGGACGATCGGCGGGCCGCGCGTTTGACCGCCGCGTCCTGGAGGTCGTGGGCGGTGACGCCGTCGTCGGGGGAGAGGCCGCAGCAGGTGAGGACGAGGGTGTCGAAGCGAAGGGCGGCGAGGGAGGCCTCCGTGATCGGGCCGACCATCGAGCCCTCGCCGAAGCGGGTGGTGCCGCCGGGGAGCAGGAGGGTGATCGAGGAGCTGGCGGACAGCACGGTGGCGCTCGGCAGCGACAGGGGCATCACGGTGAGCCTGCGCGGGGCGAGGGCGCGGGCGACCGCGAGACCGCTGGTGCCGCTGTCGACGACCACCGCCTCGCCGTCGCGCACCAAGCCGCCGACCACGGCCGCGATCCGGTCCTTCGCGGCGGCCGATTCGACTTCACGCAAGGAAAACGGCAGCTCCTCGCCGCGCATCAGCAGGCTCACCGCGCCGCCGCGCACGCGGCGCAGCGTGCCCTGCTCGGCGAGTGCGTCCAGGTCGCGCCGGATCGTCACCTCGGACGTGTCCAGGGCGAGGGCCAGCTCGCCGACGTCGACGCGCCCGTCGCGCCGGAGCCGCTCGAGGATGCGTTCGTGCCGGGGGTTGCCTCGCATGGGGACGAACCTAGCGCGCTTTCGTTCGAAACGCTGTGGCGCATGCACGTCGACGAACATGTTCGTCACGAACTTGTTCGCAGCGAACATGTTCGTTAAGCTCAAGTCATGACCTCACCACGCAGCCGCCGGGAACGTCCCGCCAAGCCGGCCCTCACCCGCGCCGGGATCATCGACGCCGCGGTCGCGGTCCTGCGCGCCGAGGGCCTGGCGAAGCTGACCATGCGCCGGCTCGCGCAGGAGCTCGACACGGGTGCGGCGTCGCTGTACGTGTACGTGCGCAACACCGCCGCACTCCACGCGGCCGTGCTCGACGAGCTGCTCGGCGAGGTCGACCTGGACACGAAGAACACCGGGTGGGCGGAGCGGCTCGAAGCCGTGCTCACGTCGTACGCGGCCGTGCTCTTCCGCTACCCCGGGCTCGCGCAGTCGGCGCTCGTGGCGCGCCCGAGCGGCGAGAACTACCTGCGGCTCGTGGACACGCTGCTCGGGCTCCTCGCCGAGGGCGACGTCCCGCGCGACCAGGCGGCCTGGGGCGTCGACCTGCTGCTGCAGCACGCGACCGCGACGGCCGCCGAGCACGCCGACGAGCGGCCCGACGAGGAGTGGCAGGCCGTGTTCACGGCCGTGCGCGACGCGTCGCCGGACACGCACCCGCACCTCGCCGCGGCCAGGGCCGAGCTCGTGTCCGGCGCTCCCGAAGAGCGCTTGTCCTGGGCGTTCCGCGCACTCATCGCCGGCATCGTCCACACCCCGAACCCTTGAACGGAGAAGACCGTGAACACCACCATCATCGGCGCTGGACTGGGCGGGCTGACGCTCGCTTCGGTCCTGCACCACAACGGGATCCACGCCACCGTGCTCGACCTCGACGCGTCGCCGGCCGCGCGCGCCCAGGGCGGCATGCTGGACATCCACGAAGAATCCGGCCAGGCCGCCCTGCGAGCCGCCGGCCTCCGCGACCGGTTCCTCGACCTCGTGCACCCCGGCGGTGAAGCACTCCGCGTGCTGGACCGGCACGGCACCGTTCGACTGTCCGAAGAGGACGACGGCACCGGCTCACGACCCGAAGTCGAGCGGGGTGAGCTGCGGGAGCTGCTGCTCTCGTCGTTGCCCGAGGGCACGGTCCGCTGGGGCGCGAAGGTCGTGTCCGCGCGGCCGCTGGGCGGCGGCCGCCACGAGGTCGAGCTGGCGGACGGCTCGACGCTCGGCACCGACGTCCTCGTCGGCGCGGACGGCGCCTGGTCGCGCGTGCGCTCGCTGCTGTCACCGGAAGTGCCCGCGTACACCGGGATCTCGTTCGTCGAACTCGACCTGTGCGACGCCGACGAGCGCCACCCCGCGTGCGCGGCCCTGATCGGCGGCGGGATGTTCATGGCGCTGGGCCCGGAAAAGGGCTTCCTCGCCCATCGTGAGCCCGACGGCAGCCTCCACGTCTACGTCGCCCTCACCGTGGCCGAGACCTGGGCCGCCGGTGTCGACCTTTCGTCGGCCCGCGCCGTCGAGGAGGAACTGCTGGCCCGCTTCGAGGGCTGGGCTCCGGAACTGACGGCGCTGGTCACCGAAGCCGACGGTGAGCTGGTGCCCCGCGCCATCCACGCCCTGCCCGTGGACCACTCCTGGGGTCGCGTGCCCGGCGTGACCCTGGTCGGCGACGCGGCGCACGTCATGTCACCCTTCGCCGGTGAGGGCGCCAACCTGGCGATGATCGACGGCGCCGACCTCGCGCTCGCGCTGGCGGCTTGCGACGGTGACGTCGAAAGCGCTTTGGGCAAGTACGAAGCCACGATGTTCACCCGAAGCGAGGAAGCCGCCCGAGGTTCCGCGGACAACCTCGACGCCGCGTTCCGAGCCGACGCGCCGGAAGGCCTGCTCGCGGTGTTCCAAGGTCACTAATTCCGTGGACTGGACCACTGGGCCGGCACTACGCTCGGCGGCTCGTCGGTCCGGGGGAGTGGTCTGGTGCGCAGCCGCGGCTCGGTTGTCCTGCTTTCCGCCCTGGTCGTCGATTCGGTGGGCACGGGGCTGTTCCAACCGCTTTCGGTCCTGTTCTTCGCGAAGCTCACCAGCGTGCCCCTGGCGCTGATCGGTGTGCTGCTCAGCCTGGCCACGGCCGTCACGCTCCCGGTGCCGCTGCTGGCCGGTCGCCTGGCCGACCGAACGGGGCCGCTGACCCTGGTCGTGGGAGCACAGCTCGCGCAAGGAGCCGGGTTTCTGCTGTTCACCGTGGTGACCGGGCCGGTCGGCATCTTCCTCGTGTCGGCGCTGGTCGCGGTCGGGGTGCGGTTCTTCTGGTCTTGCGTTTTCACCGCGGTCGCCGATCTCGCCGACGGCAGCGACGCCCGCCGGACCAAGGACGAGTGGTTCGGCTGGGTCGCGACGACCCGCACGGCCGGCCTCGGCGTCGGCGGGCTCATCACGGCCGCCGTGGTCGGCATCGACACCCCGGCGGCCTACCGGACGCTCGCCGTCGGCTCCGCGGTGTGCTTCCTGGGCGCCGGGGCCGCGATCGCGGCCCGGGTGCGGGCGCCGAGGCGGGTAACCGCCGACGACCACGGCGGTTACCGCGGCCTGCTCGGCGCTCGGCCGTTCCTCGCGCTCACGGGGCTGAACACGGTGTTCGCGCTGAGCAGCATGATGCTGGCCCTCGGGCTGCCGGTGTTCGCGACCGTGGGGCTCGGCGGGCCGGCGTGGCTGGCGCCCGTGGTGCTGGTCGGCAACACCGTGTTCATCACGCTGCTGCGGGCGCCGGCGGTGCGGCTGGCGGCGCCGTTCCGGCGGACGCGCGTGCTGACCGCCGCGGCGGGGATGTGGGCGGCGTGGTGCGGGCTGTTCGCGCTGCTGGTGCCGGGGCAGCCCGGGTGGGTGCTGCCGGTTCTCCTGGTCGCGACGGTGCTGTTCTCCGCCGCCGAGGCGGTCCACGCGCCCGTCTCCACCGCTCTGGCCGAGGAGCTGTCGCCGACCGGGGCGCGGGGCCGCTACCTCGCGGTGTACCAGTATTCGTTCACCGTGGCGGGGCTGGTGGCGCCGGCGTTCTTCACGTCGTTGTTCGAGGTTCGGTACTGGTTGCCGTGGCTGGTGCTGGCTGTGGTGAACGCGCTGGCGGGCCTCGCGGTGCGCCTGCTGGAGCTCGTGGCTCATCCTTCTGCCGCGGTGGCTACTACTTAAGGTGTACGCCGGACGAGCCGTCGTGCCGATCCACGCTGTGGCCGGTCCTCCCCATACTGTGCTCATCGCGTCCGAAGTGGACCGAACCGAACCAGGGAGCGAGGACCGATGAACTTCCCCACCGCGTTGGCCGCCGCCAGCCAGCACACCGCCGACGGTGCCAGCATCGCCGTGGCCATCGGGATCGGCGTGGTGATCCTGCTTCCCGCGATCTTCTTCCTCGCCGCCCTCATCAGCATCCTCGGCAGCCCGCTCACCGGCGGCATGAAGTTCGTCTGGGTCGTGTTCGCCTTCTGCGCGCCGTTCCTGGGGCCGCTGCTGTGGTTCATCGTCGGCCGCCGCAGCGCCGAGGCCGGCGCTTATCGCTGAGTCCACAGTGGAAAGAGGTGGCGGACGGGCAGCGTGCCCCGCCCCCCCCCCCCGCAAAACCCCATCAAGGGCAATCACGGGGTTAAAGCGGTTGCCCTGTAGGGCCGTTTTACCATTGCCACCACCGACAGGT